>DAOTYL010000238.1:0-1781 GCA_034434955.1 Anaerolineae bacterium
CCCGGCTCAATGGGGACGGCAAGCTGGATTCTCGTCGGAACGCCTGCCAGTATGGCTCAAACCTTTGGGAGCACTTGTCATGGGGCGGGGCGTGTGATGAGCCGTAGTCAGGCCAAGAAACAGATTCGCGGCGAAGCCCTGCGTCAAAAACTAGAGCAAGGAGGCATTGCTGTGCGGGCGGGCAGTATGGCCGGGTTGGCCGAAGAAGCCCCGCAGGCCTACAAAGACGTGGATGAAGTCGTGCGGACTGTCAGCGGTGCAGGGATCGCCCGCAAGGTGGCGCGGTTGGTACCGGTAGGCGTCATCAAAGGCTAGTGGGCAGGTCGTGCCTCTCGCCTTCCGCTTGCCGATGGGAGGTGGGCATACTATCATTCACGCATGGATGAGAGCCCTGACCTGCCCGTCGGTGATGCTCTGCGGGCCATTGAAGCCGAGCTGGAAGAAGCGCGCGCCGATGGTGACCGGGAGCGGCTGATAGCTCTCTACCGGCGCGGCGTGTGGATAGCAAGGCGCGATCCGTTGCTGGCTGGTGTGCAGGCCTATATGGCCTGTGCACTGGGTGACCTTTATGCGGGAGCGGGTGACTACCGTGCCGCTGCGGAAGCTT
The DNA here is from genome assembly GCA_034434955.1 of Anaerolineae bacterium. GTDB lineage: Bacteria > Chloroflexota > Anaerolineae > Aggregatilineales > UBA3940 > DAOTYL01. The sequence continues at coordinate 608 of DAOTYL010000238.1, forward strand.
ACGCCAAGCTTGCCCCCCGCCCTACGCCTTTCCCTCTGCTGAGCAGGCTGGGATTGGTCCTGCTCGCCTTTGACCCGCCCCAGGCTGAATATGTGCTTTCCCTTGCGCTCCGCTCCCTGCCCACCGATGATGCAAGCGATCTGCGCATTCACCTAGAGGCCGGGTTGGTTTGGGCTATGGCGCTGAGCGGGAATGTTTATGAGGCCGTGCGCCTCAGCCGAGACGTGCTTTCTCGTCTGGCCGGCAGCGCTGGCGGAGGATTAGCCCGTACCTTAATGCGTGGTACGCTGGGCATGGTGTTGTTCTATCACGGTGAGCGGGAAGAAGCTCATCCACATTTGGAATCGGCGCGGGCCGGCTGGGGTGCCCGAGGCATGGAAGAGGGTGTTCTGTTGATGAACCGCGTGCTGATCGGTGTCCCACTTGAAGAGGTCACAACGGCGTGGCTGCCCCTCGTATTGAGGCCGTTGCTGGATGCCGATGCCGGCGCTGCGTCTTCTTACTTCAACACCATGCGCAGCGGCTGACCGAGCGCTTCCCATGCTGCGCCGAGTTGTGCCGCAGGCAGGCGGAACAAGTGGGATCGGCAGGTGCAATCCGAGGCGCCAAATCCCGTCACCGGCTCGTGAACCTCCGGCAGTGCAGCGAGCGTATGGGACCATGTACATTCCAGCCGCTCGCTCGATTCAACCCACCATACGGCGGTGATAGGGGCGCGGGCAGTCAATGCATCAATGTGCCAGTGAGGCCGTTTTACAGCACGTAGATGGCGCTGCACACGAGCGCGTAATCCGCCCGGCCCCCGTGCACTGCCAACGTAGGCGTAGAGACCTGCCTCCAATCGCACATTGCCCAGCCGCCCAACAGAGAGCCGGAGAGGTGCTTCGAGTTGCAGGAGCAGCATATAGGTGCCCGGAGTGGGCGGAAGGCTGGACATGACACCAGGAGCAGTGAGGCAAGACATGGTAGATGGCCTTCGCAAGCGCGTGATTCAAGGGGTGATGTCCCTATTGATCGGGCCGACGTTGGCTTATGCGCTGGTTGTCCCTTTCGGTTATGCAGCCTACCTTGGCCTTGCCCGGCCGGAGATCACAAGCGCGGAGATTGTCAGCGCAGTCCGCAACCTGATCGCTGGTCCCCTTTATCAGTGGTCCTTGCGCGGCTTGATCGCACT
>DAOTYL010000239.1:0-2019 GCA_034434955.1 Anaerolineae bacterium
AGTACCTCCCTGATGGATGGGGATGACCTTGGTCCGGCAGCGGTCACCTCACTGGCGAGGCCGCTGAAAGCAAGACCGCAGGAAGTATAGCGGGGGATACTCCCGACGGCCAGTAGGAAACCAGTTGAATCTACCGCCACCATTTTGATCCTTCTCACAGAAGGGGCAAAGGCACAACTTTGAGTATAATGGATACGTAATATAGATTGGAGCCTCATCACAAACCAACCGAGAAGGGAAGGATAAGGGTTATGGCTATCAAAGCCGTCGTCGGGTTTCTAATCACACTTTTCGCCCTTGGCATCTTTGCAGGCATTGCGCTGGCCATCGTCAATGCTCAACGTGGGCGCCAGTCGCGCCCCGGCCTGATTCTCGCCGCAGTAGGGCTGGTAGGCTCGGCCTTCCTGGCCTCGCTCAACGCGGGGCTGGTGCTTGTGCAGCCCAATGAGGTAGGCGTCGTCTTCCGCCAAACAGCCAGCGGCGATGCGGCCCTGCGTGAGCCGTTGCAACCGGGCCTAAAATGGGTCGTCCCGTTCATCGATCAAGTCATCATTTATGACGTGGGCCAGCAAAACGTGGATATGGTAGGCAGCGTTGAGGCAGCACAATCCAGAGGGACCAGACCCGCTGTCCGGGCTATCACCAAAGATGGCCAGCAGATCAACATGGATGTCACCGTGATCTTCCGTGTGGATGCCACGAAGATCAACCAAGTGCACCGCAACTGGCGCAATACCTACATAGACGGGTTCATCGTGCCCCAGGCACGCTCTGAAGTGCGCAATGCTGTTTCTCTCTACGGTGCAGAGGAAATCTACAGTGGCGGGAGAGCCACGTTGGAGAATCAGATCGTGGAGGCGCTACGTCCAGTGCTGGAACGCGAAGGCTTCCTCCTGACCGACGTGCTGATCCGCGACATCTCGTTCTCCGAACAGTTCACCGATGCGATCGAACAGAAGCAGATCGCCGAGCAGGAAGCACAGCGGGCGGCTTTCCGAGTGCAGCAGGCTCAGCAGGAAGCGGAACAGGCCCGTGTTGAGGCGCAGGGCCGCGCAGATGCTGCCGTTATCGCTGCAGAAGGTGATGCCCAAGCGACTGTCATTCGCGCACAGGCTCAAGCAGAGGCGCTGGAGTTGATCAATGAGCTACTTAGGGAAAATCCCAACCTCATCCAGTGGCAATATATCAACACGCTTGGTGAGAAGGTCAGGCTGATCATTATTCCCAGCAATAGCCCCTTCCTGTTTGATCTCCAGCGGCTGCTTGAGCAATCTGGCTTAGGGAGCGAAGCCTCTTCACCTCCGGCTACAGGCGAAGGGGAACAACCGTAAATTGGTTGTGCGGGGAGAAGACAGGGTTGTAAACACATGGCAGCCCTCACCTCGCTATTGTGGTGGGGGCTGCCCATCTGCCTGAAGAAATCGGCGTTTTCCCTATAGGAAAGCAACGCCGGCAGTTTTGAGCTGATCATCTTCCACGCTATTTTAGTATAATCAGGCTGGAGAGCCAGGGGTAAGCGTAAGGGTACCCGCCGCCTCCGGCGTGCGTGGGCCCTTGTGTTCTTCTCAAGGAGGGGGTCCAGGTGACATCTCCGCAGCTTCCAAAGTATGCCTATTTTCAAGGGCAGATCGTCCCATTTGAGAAGGCTACCATCAGTGTGATGAACCACACCTTCAACTACGGGACAGGAGCCTTTGGAGGCATCAGAGGCTATTGGAATGAGGAGGAGCAGCAACTGTTTATCTTCCGCCCACTTGACCACTTCACTCGCTTTGTGGATTCCATCCGCTTGCTTATGTTCAAGTTGGACCACACCCCCGAAAGGTTGCTTAACATCCTCCTCGATCTGCTCCGCGCCGAAAACTGGCAGACGAACATCTACATTCGCCCCATCGCCTATATCCGCTCCAACGTGATCGGCGTCAAACTTCACGATCTAGAATACGATATTGCCATGTTCTCGCTGCCCTTCGGGAGTTATGTACCCAACGAGGAAGGCACCAGTGTCACCTTCTCATC
>DAOTYL010000240.1:0-13694 GCA_034434955.1 Anaerolineae bacterium
AGCATCCGCGAATGGTTGATCGGCCCACCGCTGCCCACCCAACGGGCAGCGGTGGAGCGCCTCAGCAAGGTGCAGGCTCTGGCCGCCCTCTCGCCCGATGCGCTGGCCTCCATCGCTTATGCCAATCAGGAGATTTTCCTCGGGCTGGCGGCAGCAGGGGCCGCCGGGCTGGTCTATTCGTGGCGTATTGCGCTCGTGATCGTCGTGCTGCTGGGCATGGTGGCAGTCTCCTACATGCAGACGATCAGCGCCTATCCCCACGGCGGCGGGTCGTACACCGTCGCCCGCACGAATCTGGGCGATACTCCCGGTTTGGTGGCAGCCGCTGCCCTCATGCTCAACTACGTGCTCAACGCTTCCGTCAGCCTGACGGCAGGCGTGGCGGCGGCAGCCTCGGCCTTTCCTCAGCTCTGGCCACATCGCACGGCGCTGGCGCTGGCGCTGCTGCTGGTGATCACGCTGGCCAACCTGCGCGGCGTGCGCGAGGCCGGGGCGCTGATGTCCGCACCGGTGTACCTCTTTGTGGCGGCCTATCTGGGGGTGATCGCCGTTGGGTTGGTGCGGGCTGCGCTAGAAGGCCCCGGCTCGTATGCCGTCACGGCTCCCCCGGCGGGGGAGCCGCTGACGCTGTTCCTGCTGCTGCACACCTTCTCATCGGGCTGCACGGCCCTGACCGGAGTCGAGGCGATCAGCAACGGCGTGCCCGTCTTCAGGCCACCGGAACCGCGCAATGCCCGCATCACGATGGCGGCGATGACGCTGCTGATGGCCGCGATGTTCGTGGGCACAACGGGCCTGACGCAGTACTTTGGCGTGGTGGCCGGGCCAGAAGAAACGATCCTCTCGGCGCTGGCGCGGCGCACTGTCGGCGGAGGGGTGCTCTACTACACCGTGCAGGCTGCCTCGCTGCTGGGCCTGCTGGTGGCAGCCAACACCAGCTTTGTGGGCTTCCCGCGGTTGGCCTCGGTGATGGCCCGCGATAGCTACCTGCCTCGCCAGCTTGCCATGCTGGGCGACCGATTGGTATTCTCCAACGGGATTGTGGTGCTTGCAGCGTTCGCAGGCCTGCTGATCGTGATCTTCGGCGGCGACACCCACGCGCTGATCCCGCTCTTTGCCATCGGCGCGTTCCTGACCTTCACGCTGTCACAGGCGGGGATGGTGCGCCACTGGCTGCGCGAGCGGGGAACCGGCTGGCCTGTCAAGGCCGCCCTCAACGGTATTGGCATGGTTGTTACCGCTGTAACGGCCGTCGTGATCGGCGTCAGCAGGTTTGTCGAAGGCGCATGGATTGTGCTGGCGCTGGCTCCGCTGCTGGTGGCTGGCTTCCGCAAAGTAGCCAGCCATTACCGTGACATTCGCAGCGAGCTGACGCTGCGCGGCCTGCCGCCCGATCTCGACGTGCCCCCCTCGCCGCGCGTCGTGCTGCCCATCTCCGGCGTGCATCGTGGGGTGATCGATGCCTTGCGCTATGCACTCTCCATCTCCGACCGCGTCACGGCGGTCTATGTGGAGGTGGAACCCGGATCGGCGGAGCGTATCCGCGAGCAGTGGGATCGCTGGGGGCTGGGCGTGCCGCTGGAGATCGTGCCCTCTCCTTACCGCTCCGTCGTAGAGCCGTTCCTTGACTTTTTGGATCGCTACGACCACGAGCAAAACGACGGCACGCTGGCAACGGTGATCCTGCCGGAGTTCGTTCCGGCCAAATGGTGGGAGTTCCTGTTGCACAACCAAACGGCGTGGCTGATCAAGTTGGCGTTGCTGTACAGGCGGCGTAGACAAGGTAAGCGGCGGGCGATTATCGATATTCCGATGTACCTTAAGCACTAACCTATTCTTGTTGAGGTGGGGACGAGAGAAGGAGGATCAAGGCAATGCGTGTCATCATCACAGGCGGCACGGGGTTGATCGGCAGTACGCTGGCGCACAGCCTGAGCGCCGATGGCCATGAGGTAATCGTCCTCAGCCGCGCCCCAGGGGAGAAAAAGGGCCTCCTACCGCCCAATGTCCGTGTGGAGCACTGGGATGGAGTAAGCGCGGCAGGCTGGGGCGTGTTGGCCGACGGCGCGGATGCTATCGTCAATCTGGCGGGGGAGAGCATCGGCGGGACGCGCTTCCCGCCGCCGCGCTGGACGCTGGAGCGCAAGCAGCGCATCCTGCAAAGCCGCCTGCACGCCGGCGCAGCCATCATGGAGGCCCTGCATAATGCGAAACACAGGCCGGGCGTGCTCGTTCAGGCTTCGGCGGTGGGGTATTACGGCTCACGCGGGGATGAGACCCTCACTGAAGACAGCCCGCATGGCAGCGGCTTCGTGGCGCAGGTGTGCGTGGATTGGGAGCAATCCACTGCCGGAGCAGAAGCGTTAGGTGTGCGGCGGGTGGTCATCCGCACGGGTGTGGTGCTGGACCCGCGCAACAATGCCTTCCGCAGCTTGATTTTGCCCTTCCGCTTCTTTGTGGGCGGGCCGATCGGTAGTGGCAGGCAATACTTCCCCTGGATTCATGTGGAGGATGAGGTGCGTGCCATCCGCTTCTTGATGGAGAATGCGCAGGCCAGCGGGGCTTATAACCTCACCGCTCCCCAGCCGTTGCCCAACCGTGAGGTGGCGCGCATCTTGGGGCGTGTGATGCGTCGTCCCTCGTTTGTGCCGGTGCCCGCCTTCGCCCTCAAGCTGGCACTTGGTGAGGTCTCATCGGTGGTGCTGGACAGTCAGCGGGTGGTGCCGAAGCGTCTGCAAGAGGCGGGTTTTGTCTTCCGCTTCCCCGACTTTGAGGCCGCCGTGCGCCACCTGTTGGGGCGCTAAAGCGCCCCCGGCTTTCTAGCCGCAGAGGGCGCGGAGGAAAATCGCGCTGGGTGCTCTGCGGCTCAAATCCTTCATCTTCTCCTCAGGAAGGAGTCACATGGCTCACGCGATCGTCAAATGGTTGGAGGGCAAACGCTTTGTCGGCATAGATAGCACCGATCACGGCATCGTTATCTCCGGCACTCAGGAAGATGGGCGCATCGGTGCGAAACCCTCTGACCTGCTCTTGCTGGCGCTGGGGAGCTGCACCGCCTATGACGTAGTGGGCATCCTGCAGAAGAAGCGGCAGAGGCTCACTGCGCTGGAGGTGCACGTCAGCGGTGAGCAAGAGCAGGAACCCCCTTGGACGTTCCGCAGTTTTCACGTGCATTATGTGGTGAAGGGGCGCGGGCTTTCGGAGAGGGCCGTACAGGATGCCATCACCCTCTCCGATGAGAAGTACTGCTCCGTCTCGGCCACGCTCAAGCTGGGGGTGCCCGTCACGCACAGCTACGAGATCGTTGAGGAGGAGTGAAGCGGCGCAGCCAGCGCACCGCAAAGCGCCCCGGCGGAGAATGAAGGTATAGACAAGACAGTTGAGGCTGTTGTAGACTAACTTCTAGCGCAGAGCAGTGTGGGGGCGCTTATCCCGAGCCGTTACCGATGGGGCGACGGGAAAAGCGCATGGGGGATGGGGAAACTCTGCTGGATGGGTCTAATGGCCGCTGCTGCCTTCCTACCCGAAGGACAACTCGCTGCCGACCTCGTCGCCGGGGGTCAGGCGTGGACGGTTGGGCGGGGTGACATCAATAACGCGCCCCTGCCGGCGGATTGGCCGTTCGTCAGCGATGTGGGTGTGCAGCACCTGGCCATCGATCAGACGTCGCAGCTCCTCACTGCGCTCGGCAAGCTGCTGGCGGGCCTCGGCGATCTGGGCCTCGCGTTGCTGGCACTGGCGGCGCAGATCGCGCAACTCTGCCTCGCGCTGCTGCACTTGCTGCTGAGCCTCCCTGATCTCGGCTGCTCTGGCGTTGAGGGTCTGGCGTAACAACTGGAGCTCGCTGTCCTGCCGCTGGGTTTCCTGTGTCAGGCGTCGGATGCGGGCAGCGTAGGTCTCGCTGAGTGCGCTGAGCACCTCATACTCTTCCATGCTGGCGTTGATGTCGGCCAGCATCTCGTCGGTGCGGCTCTTCTGCGCTTCAAGGTTCTGACGGACGGTGTAGAGTGTTCCACGTGCATCCTGACGCGAGGCTTCCTGGGCATCGAGATCGAGCAGCAGCCGCCGATGTTCCTCGCTGCTCTCCTGAATCTGGCGACGTGTGGCCGCAATGGATTGCTGAAGCTGGGCTAATTGTGCCTCCAAGTGGGCCAGTTCTACTTCGGCGTCTTGCACGGCGCGGCGTTTGTCCTCGCTCAGGGCGGCGGGCGCTTCATCGGGCGGCGCAACTGCGCCGACGTTGCGGTGGTGTTCCCAGCGCGGGCGGAGGAGCCATCCCAAGGATAGTCCGGCAGCCAGCGCAAGGGCGGTGAGCAGATAAGCGAGGGCAGGCAGGGGTTGCACAGGGACCTCCTGGTGATTGCAATTGTAGCAAACATAATTATAACATATTTCAAACGCTATACAGACAATTGTAAAGTGGATGTTGCATTCCACGTTGGGGCTATGTGACCTCATCCTCTGCCCTTCTCCTATTGGGGGAGGAGGAGCAGGAGGTGGGCCTCCTGCCCCTACAGGGGAGTAACCCCAGATGTCATCGCTGATCGCCTCCGCCCTCGGCCTTTTCGGCAAGCAGCTTCTGCGGGACCTTCTGGAGCGCGTGCGTGCCTATGCCGAGGAGTTCGATGCGCCGGAGTACGAGACCATCGAGCGCTGGATTGAAGATGTGCTCAGCGCGGGGGACATTGAGGCCGCCTTTGAGGCGGCCTATCACGATTTCCGCAGCTACTCGCCGGTCAATGAGCAGTGGATGCAGACTTTCGAGCACCTGCTGCGCCACGGGGGGACGGGCGTCCCGGCCTTCTGCCAGAACCTGTGGCTGGCCTTCCTCTTCCGGCTGGCGGATGCTGCCGAGGCGCTGTGGGACCTCTACCCAGGCCTGCAGCAGACGGTGACGCTCGAAACGCGGCAGATGCTGCCCCACCACTGGGGCGATTGGATTCCCCCCGTCCAAGCCTTTATGGACATCGCCGAAGGCCACTTGGTAGATGAAAACCCCTTCTTTGAGGAATTGTTTGCCTCGGCGGAGGTACAGCAACTGCTTGAGGAGCCTCCCGAGCGTCCGTTGGAGGGGCTGCCCTCCGACGGACGTTTGCCTCCTGCCCCTGCCGGCGAGCGCTTCAACGAGGCGGCCTTTGTTGCTTACCTTACGGCCTGCAGCCAGCGTGTAGGGCACATTGACCCGCGTGGGTATCCGCGCAGCGTGCAGAATAGCGTGCCCCTAAGCGATGTCTACATCCCTCTGCCCCTTGTGCCGCTGTCTGCCTACGAAGCTCCCCGCCACTTTATCCGCTATCAGCTCGCCGGCTACGATGATCCCCAGATCGACGCTTTCCGCGAGCCGCTGGTCGTCCGCGAGTCAGAAGCGCACCCGGGCGAGACGGTGTACGAAGTGCTCTCCCGCCATCAGTTGGTCCTTATCCTCGGCGGGAGCGGGGCGGGGAAGACTACCCTGCTGCGCTATCTCGTGTTGGAGCAGGCACGTCTTCTGCTGGAGGCGCAGGCCGAGGCGGCAGAGGGCAGCGCAGTGCGCCCGCTCCCCCACGCTCTGCCCGTGTATGTTGATTTGGCCGAATACAGCGAGGAGCGTTACCCCCATGAGACGTTGGAGGACTTCATCCTGCGCTCAGCCGTCCGACTGGTGCAGGATGAAGCCGCCGCTTCCCTGCTGGCGGCTCTGCTGCGCGACGGCCAGTGCTTGATCCTGCTGGATGGGTTAGATCAGGCTGCCAGCGACGATCAGCGGCGCATGTTGGTGGCCAGCGTGGCGCAGGCCAGCGCCGTGTGGCGGGCGGCAGGCAACCGTGTCGTGGTGACCAGCCGCTTCAGCGGATACGCCACCACCCCTCTCCCGCCGGAGTTCGCTGCCTACGTCATCCGCCCACCGGAACGTTCTCACCTCAATGCGTTGCTGTTACGCTGGCGGCTGGCGCTGATGCGCCTAGAGCGGCCTTTGGTGAGCGACGACGAAGCCATGCGCCAAGCGCACAGCGAGATGCTGGCCCTTGCCCGCCAGATCGTAGGCCATGCGGCGCTGCGGGCGGCTGTCAGTTCCCCTTTGCTGCTGCGCTTGTTGGCCGGCATCTACCGCCCAGGCATGATCGTCCCCGCCCAGCCAGCGGCGATCTATCAGCAGGTGGCTGAGGCGCTCACGCGGGGATGGCGGCTGCCCCAAGGGGCAACCTCGCGCCCGACGGTGCACGATCAAGAGGTCACGCCTCTGCTGGGCGAACTGGCCTTCTGGTTGCAGGCTGCCCGCCCAACCGGCATGCTGAGCGAGCAGGAGCTGCGCGAAATCCTGGGGCATATCTGGGGTCGGATGCACCCACAGGCCACGCCGGAGCAGGTGAACGCGGCTATCGGTGATTTCATGGGGCGGGTGCGCGTCCATCCGGGCGTGCTGATGGAACTGGCGCCGCAGCGCTACGGCTTTGTCTTTCGCGGCCTGCAGGAATACTACGCTGCACGTTATCTGGTGATGGGCTATCTGGAAGCCGCGCCCCGCATCCGCGAGCGGCTGCACGATCCGCGCTGGGATGAGGTGATCGCACTGGCCATTGGGCATGTGGCGCTGCACTCGCTGGACGATGCCTCGGCGCTCATTGAGGCTGCCGTGCTGGCACGCGGCAGGCAGGCCGCCCAATTCGGTCATGCCTCCAGCCCCTTTGAGTCGCTGCTGAAGCGCGATCTCTTCTTTGCGGCGCGTCTGTTGGGCAGCGGCATCGAGGTACGTGCCGATCTGGCACGCTACATTGTGGAGCAGCTGATGACCCTGTGGCTGCACGGCGACCGCGACAGCCTGGGGCGCTTCAGCCTGATCTTCGACAACGCCCGCCGCCATCTCGTCAATTTGGAGGGGACTTCCAGCAGCCACTTGGCGTTGCAGGTGGCCAAAGAGCGCCTGCAAGCGCCCGATGAATATGTGCAGGCCTTTGCCGTAGACGCTCTGACGTTCTGGCCTTCGCATCTGGAGGAGGGGCGCGACGCGCTGGCAGCCCGCAGCCACGAATCCCCCCTCATGGTGCGGCGGGCCATCGCCGGCGCGTTGGGACGCGTGGGTGTCCTCTCGCGGGAGGCTTACATGCTCCTGCTACGTCTGGCCGGTGACGCCGATGAGCAGGTCTGCCTGGCCAGCCAGCAGGCGCTGGAGAGGGTCACGGCGATCCCCCATGAAGTGCTCGCGCTGTGGGTGAACTACCTAAAAAGCGACGATTTGACCAAACAGCGCATCGCACTGCGTTGGCTGCAGAGCGCCGGAGCACTTCCCCCGCAGGTCATCGGCGAACTGCTGCGCCTCCTCGGCGATCCCAATCCCTTGCTGCAGCGGCGCGTGGTGGATACGCTGGCGCACGTGCCCAACCTTTCGGGCGATGCGCTCGGTCTGATCGCTCGGCTGGCCGCCGGTGCGGAGCCGTCCACCCGCGTGGCTGCCATCGGCGCATTGACCCGCCCTGTTGAACTGCCACCGGAGATCATTGGCCAATTGGTGCGCTGGTCCGATGATCCCGACCCGGGGGTGCGGCTGGCCGCTATTCAGGCACTGGATGTTTGCCTCAACACCGACCGCGAGGTCATTGATGCCCTCCTAGAGCGCCTGAACGACCCCGCCGACAGCGTCCGCGCCGCCGTGATGGATGTCCTGGCCCGCAAGGGCGGCGATCAGCCGCGCGTGCTGCATATGCTGGCGCGTATGGTCGACGATCCCATCCCTAGGGTACGTGAGGCGCTGGCGCGGGCCTTGCGTTTGATTGCGGAGCCGAGCAGTGAGGTGCAGCACGTATTGCAGATGCTGCTTAATGAGCGTGATCCATCCGTGCGCGAGGCTGCGCTGGAGACGATCCGCTACCTGCGTGCGCCGGGGGATGAGGTCATAGACTACTTGATAGAAATGGCCACCACCCCCGACCATCCGCATGGGCTGCAGGCTGCCCAAGCACTGGCGGCTCTGCGCGGACTGCACGAAGAGGCGCTGTTGGCGCTGCTACAGGCGTTGCGCATCCATGGCGAGCAGGTCGCGCATGCTATCGCCACCTGTTTGCAGGCGCATGTGCCGCTTCCACGGGCAGTGGCAAACAGCCTCATGGATATGGCCCTCCCTCCCAACGGTGGGACGGCGCAGAGGCGCCCTTCGTCTGCGGTGTTGCGCGGGCTGGCGCTGGAAATGCTGGGGTACACCCTGGACTACGCTCCGGCGGCCTTGCAGGTACTGCTGGATGCGACGCGCCCTTCAGAGCCGGTGACCGTGCGCCTCGCCGCGTTGCGCGGCATCGCCCACGCAGGGACGATCCCGCCGGGGGCGCTGGATGAAGTGCGTGGCTTGCTGAACAGTGGGTCGTTTGAGGTGCGCTGTCAAGCGGCGGTGACCCTGGGGCTTCTGATCCGCCATCTGCCCGACCCCTACCTGACAGCGGAGGAGATGATGGCCATCGCACGGCGCATCGCGGATATGCTCCACGAGATCACGCCGCGTGCGGCATGGGAAGCCGACAGCCGCATCCAGAATGAACTGTTGTGGGCGCTGAGCTGGATCGTGGAGCGGGCGCGGCCCGGTGCGCCGCGCCTGACCGCACGCTCAGAAAAGTTGGACGGCGAGCCGTATGAGCAACGCGGCGACCGGTATCGCCTGGAGTAGCACTTTGGCTACGCCGCCGCTCGCTCCCAGGAAGTCTACCGCGGCGTCCAGCACATCGGCGACGTACTGGAGACGGCGCACGATCTCGATCTTAGGCGGCTTCTCCTCCTGGGCGATTAGCTTAGCCGTCTCCTCCAGATGGCCCAGCGCCTTGCGGGCAGTGCGCTCGCTCAACTCGCCCGCCTTGAAGGCTTTGACGATCAGCGAGCGCAGCCTGGTCATCTCCTCGGTAAACTGCACCTCAGCCTCTTCGCGGGGCAGGCCGTTGTGGATGATCAGGTCGTGTCCGGCAAATTGGTCAATATGCACCGAGCCACGCCCAACGTTTGAGGCCGGGCCTACGTTGCCGCCGATGGAGATGTGATCGCCCCCTACGCTGGGCGGCGGCTGAGCGGCGTCGCTTGCGGCAGGGACACCTTGGCGGTGAGAGGAGATTTCCTCTTGGGGTTTACTTTGGTTAGAATCTGGTTTATCATTCATTATAAACTCCTTTGTGCCCTTTTCATTGTAAGCGCAACCCCGACGGGGAGCAAGGGGGAGAAAAGGGGGATGCCATGCCTAACCCTAACCTGCCGATCCCGCGCAAGCCGGCCTTGATGAGAGCCGTCGGGAACTTGCCCGATCCCCACAAGATGACGCAGGATGAGTTTGAGAAGCTGCGTCAGGCACTGGTGAAGTTGGAAGCCATGAACCGGGAACGGCACGACCCCACCATTGAGACCGTGATCGAATTGGTGCGGGCGCGGCTGAACCAGCGGCTGCGCTACGTGGTGCAGGATGAGCAGACTACCGCACCGCCTCCGCCTCAGCAGGCTTCCGTCGGAAACGGAGGGGTGGGGCGAGACCACATCAGCGCCCGCGATGTGCGGCTCGGTTCCAACCTCGGCGGTGGGACGGTTAACAACTACGGCGGTCTGGCAGGGCGCGATTACATCACCCATACGCACATCCATCACGCCGATTACATCGCCATCATCGGCAACGAACCGCCCACCGGCGTCCCCGTCTCCGATCTGGAGCGCGATTACCTGTGGTGGCTGCTCACCACTGCCGACCGCATCCCGCTGGGGGAGCTGGACCTGCGCCTCAGCTCCGGCCGCCAGCCTGTGCCGGACATCCGCCTGCACACCATCTACGTGCCGCTGGACATTATGCGCACGCAACCCGCTCTGCGCCGTGGCGACGGTGGCGATGGGCGGCTGCCCACGCCGGCGTTGGATGCTGTGAACCGCTACCGACGGCTGGTCGTCCTCGGCGAAGCGGGGTCGGGCAAGAGCACGCTGATCAACTATCTGACGTTCTGCCTCGCCGGCGCACGGCTGTTCCCCGAACGGGACTATCTAAAGCGGCTCAGCGTGCCGCAGGAGGGTCAGCGGCGGGCGGTGATCTGGCGGCATGGGGCACTGCTGCCGGTGCACGTGGACCTGCGCGAGCTGGTGCGTGAGATCACCCCCAACACGCGGCGCGGGACAGCCAACATCGTGTGGAAGCACCTCGTGAACCTGCTTGAGTCACGCGGTCTGGCGGACTTTGCTGTTGAACTGCGGCGCGAGCTGCGCAAGGGCAAGTGTCTGGTGATGTTTGACGGCCTTGATGAAGTTCCTAACGTCGACAGCCGCCGCATCGTGCGTGACGCGGTAGAAGAGTTCGCCGATCAGTATCAGGACAACCGCTTTATCGTGACCTGCCGCTCGCTCTCCTACACCGATCCGGCTTGGCAGATCGGCAGTTTTTTGGAGGTCACGCTTGCCCCCCTCAGCCAGCAGAGTATAGAGGCCTTTATCACCAAGTGGTATGATGCGCTGGCGCGGTTGGAGCAGATCAGCCCCCGCGCGGCCAAGAGCAGGGCCGCCGAATTGCGCAACGCCGCCCGTCACCTGAGCGATCTGGCCCAGAACCCCATGTTGCTCACGGTGATGGCGGTCGTCCACACCTTCAAGGGCACCCTGCCGCGTGAGCGGGCACGCCTATATGAGGACTGCGTCAACCTCATGCTGTGGGAGTGGCAACAGACGAAGCGCCTCGCCGACGGCGGCTGGGAGCCGGGTATCCTAGACGAGCTGGGCACACGCGAAGAACGCCTCATGACCGGCCTATGTGAGGTGGCCTTCCATGCGCACCGCTCAGGGGGGACGGAACGCCATGCCGTCCACGCCGTCCACATCCCCCGCCCCACCGTGTTGAGCATCCTGCAACGCTATCTGGACGGCGATTGGAACAAAGCGCAGGCCTTCTGCAACTATGTAGAGAAACGCGCTGGTCTGCTCATCAGCAAGGGATTTGACCGCGATGGCGAGCCGACTTACGCCTTTATCCATCGCCGGTTTCAGGAGTTTCTGGCTGGTCGGCACATCGTGGCCAACCGCGAGTATGCCCGTTTGGCAGCGAAACTAGCCCGCGAGGGCGACATCTGGCATGAAGTGTTGCTGCTGGCGGTGGGGCATCTGGTCTACAACAACCAGAACACCGATGCCGCATTGGACGTGATCAACCTGCTCTGCCCGCCTGAAGAGCCGAGCGACAGCACCGATTGGCGCCTCGTGTGGTGGGCTGCCGAGATGCTGACCATCGTGGGGCGCTCGGTGGCCGAACAAGACGAACTGGTGGGGAAGCATATCGTCCCCCGTCTGATTAAACGGCTGGTCAAGCTGGTGGAGCAGGGCTGCCTGACGCCTGTGGAGCGAGCGCAGGCGGGCGATGTGTTGGGCTATCTGGGCGATCCACGGCCGGGGGTGTGCTCGCCGCGCCCGCAGATGGTGCGCCTGCCCGGCGGGACGGTCGCCATTGGTGCCGAGGGTGAACAGTGCCGCGTGATGCTCAAACCGTTCCTGCTGGCGCGTTATCCGGTGACCAACGCCCAGTTCCGCCTGTTTATAGAGGATGGCGGCTACCGGCAGAGTAAATATTGGACGCCCGCCGGCTGGGAATGGCGCTGCCGCACGGATGAAAGCGGCGAACAGACCTCTGTCTACGATTCGCAGTGGGGTGCTGCCAATCGTCCCGTGGTGGATGTCACCTGGCATGAGGCCTACGCCTACGCCAATTGGTTGAGGGAGAAGACCAGCCTTCCTTTTCGTCTCCCCAGCGAGGCCGAATGGGAATACGCCGCCGCCGGTGCGGAGCGTCGGCGCTACCCGTTCGGCAACCGCGCCAGCGACGACACGGCCAACATCCGCGATGCGCTGATCGGGCAGACCTGTGCGGTGGGCATCTTCCCGCAGGATGTGACGCCGGAGGGGGTGTATGACATGGCAGGCAATGTGTGGGAGTGGTGCAGCACCCGTGAGGCCGGTTTCCCCTATCGGTCGGGGGATGGGCGTGAGGACCCCCGAGGCGATGGCCCGCGTGTGCTGCGCGGCGGATCATACGAGAGTGCGCGCCGCGAGATTCACTGTACCCAGCGCCGCGCTGCTGCTCCCCATACACGCATGAAACTCATCGGTTTCCGCCTCGCTTGCGATGAAGTCTGACGTGCGCCCCGAAAGAAAACCGCCCTTCCTCTAGGAAGGGCGGTTTTTTTGTTGCTGTTTTCTGGTGGACCCAAAGGGGCTCGAACCCTTGACCTCCACAATGCCATTGTGGCGCTCTCCCAGCTGAGCTATGGGCCCATCTGCAAAATATTATGCCGCACATTGCGTCGGTTTGCAAGAGGAGAGGGCACGCTCAAAAGAGGAACAACCGAGCGCAGCACGTGGACAAGGGTTGGATCGTCGGCCCTTCTACGGTGCAGGGGAAGGTGTGGCTTCTGCATCCAGCTGGACAAGCACCTGCGGCGGGATGGTGTCGGTGAGCGTCTGATAGGCGGCAATCAAGGCGTTGGTGACGGCGTACTGGTTGCCGTTCAACTGCACGCCGCGCCTGATGAGCGCCATCGTGTAGCCCTTGCCCACGCCATCCAGATAGAGGAAGTGCGGGTCCTCAAAGTCAAAGGAGCGCACCCAGCCGAACTGATTGGCGATCTCCATCACGCCCGGAATCTCAGTGATGGAGCGCACTTGCGGCCCATGATAGAGGTCAACGGCGAGGCCGGTTTGATGTTGACTGGTGCCCGCTGCTAGGGGATCGTAGGGCCAGAAGATGCGATAAGTATGGGCTACGTAAATATCCTCGCCCGTCGTCTCCTTGACGTAGGTGACAAAGGCCAGCAGGGCCTCCGCGGCGCAGCGGGTGAGCATCGGCACGTAATCCGGTGACATGTTGGGCATCACCTTGATGGCCGGATCGAGCGGTACGAGGTCGATCTGCGGGTAGGCCGAGGAGTAGATCAGCCCGCGTGGCTGGTCGGTGGGGATGCTGAAGAGCACCTGCACGGTGCAGTCGCCTTCGCAGTGGAGGTTCGCGTCACGGGCGGCCTGATAGTAGACCGGCTCGACGGGTAGTGTCAGGCGGTCGGTGCCGGTAAGGGCCACATAAGAGGCCGCCACCAGCTCTCGGTCGTACCAAGCGGTAGCCGTTGGGGAAGGAGTAGCAGTAGGGGTTGGTGTGGCCGTCGGCGTGGGGCTGGCGGTGGGGCTGGGCGTGAGGACGGGTGTGGCAGGCGGATCGGCGGCTTGTTCGGCCACCGCCGCCGGGGATGCATGGCGGCAGCCAGTGATCAACAGGAACAGCAGCACGCTCTGCACGAAGGCGATGGAGAGGGAACGCATTGCTCACTCCACTTGGGGATGGAGATACGGCTCCCCGACGGTGGGAACACCGGCACGATACTACCACATTTCCTTGCCGCTGAGGAGGTGGATTTCGCGCATCCACCCTAGAGAGGCTATCTCTACTTCCATCACTGGCGGGCGACTTCCGGCAGGCCAAAGATGTGGATCGTTCCGTCGCGTAGGGCAACTGCCAGCAGTTCGCCATCGCTGGAGATGCTCACCGCTAACGCCCGCTCTCCGAGGGCTATCTCAAAGAGCATCGCACCGGTGTAAGGGTCCCAGGCTGCCAGCCTGCCGTCGTCGCCTACACTGAAGTACACATCGCCGCTGCGCGAGAATGTCCCGTTGCGGCATCCTTCAATCGATGCCACCTCGTCAAACGCATGGGCCTGAATGCTGGTCACCAGCTCCCA
>DAOTYL010000241.1:0-17949 GCA_034434955.1 Anaerolineae bacterium
CGCCCACGCCCACCCGCGATCCCTCCCTGCCGGATGTGCCCTATCAGATGACAGGCTACGAGATGCTCGCCGCGCAGATCGGCGCTGCCTCCTACAGCGGTTACACCTGCCTCATCACGCCGGCAGGCTGCGCCTGCGAGCTGCCTCTCATTCAGCAGGTCACGTTTACTTTCAATGCAGACGGCACGCTCAGCTACCGCTTTGAGGGCGAGGGCTATGCTGCTACCTGGCCTATGCAGCGCGTGGGGCCGAATCAGTGGGAGTATGCGCTTAGCATCCGCAGTGAGCAGCGCGATGAGACCATTGGCGAGGCGCGGGCGCTGATCACTTTCACCGAGACGGGCTACATCTTTACGCAGATGGTAGACTACTTCGACAGCGGCCTTGTTGCCTGTCCGGACGTGCACTTCCGCAGGCTGGCCTCCTCTGACTAGCCTTGAGAAGGCGCTCTTGAGGCGCACTTCAGCGCCCAGAAGCACAAGGGGGCAAGGGATTGTGCCTTGCCCCCTCTTCTATCCTCTGGCGGAGCGGGTGGGATTTGAACCCACGGGGCGGAATGACCGCCCACGCGCTCTCCAGGCGCGCGCATTAGACCGGACTATGCTACCGCTCCATTCCGCTATCCATTATAGCAAAAGGGGCCGAAGGATCAATGCCGCTGCGGCAAAGTCCACCACGTGCATGGCGGATGAGGCGGGGTTACCCTGTACCTTCCGCGGTGAGAGGTCGATCCTCAGTACCAGCCTAGCTTGCGGAAGATCACAAGCAGCGCAGCGGTCAGGACGACCATCAGGCCCAGTACAAAAGGCACGCCCCACCATGCGGCGAACGGCGGCCATGTCTGGGCGAAGTTCATGCCGTAGAATCCCCCCACTACGGTCATCACGCCGATGACCAGCGCAAAGACCGTCAGCCGGTTGACCACCGCATTGAGTCGGTTGGAGATGGCCGACATGTAGAGGTCCATGATGCTGGAGAGCGTATCGCGGAAGGTGCTCACCATGTCGGCGATCCACAGCAGGTGATCGCTCACATCGCGCAGGTAATGGCGCAGCGTGGCCTGATCGATGAACGGCAGGTTATGGTACGCCAGTTTGTTGAATACATCGCGCTGCGGCCACACAATGCGCCACATCTCCAGCAACACACGCTTGATGTGGAATAAGCGGTTGAGCAGCTCACGGCTTGGCTCGGCCAGTACAGCGTCCTCAATGCGTTCTACTTCCTCACCGATGGTATCCAGCAGAGGGAAGTAATTGTCGATCACCACATCCATGATCAGGTACATCAGATAACTAGGCGAGATGGGGATCGCACTGCCCGCCTCCGCAAGGCGCTGCTGCACCCGCTCCAGTGTAGGCTCTTCGCCGCTGTGCACGCTGACCAGATAGTTGGCCCCTACAAAGAGGTCCAGTTCGCGCAGGTCAAGCTGCCCCTGATCGAAGGACATGGGATTGAGGATGAGAAAGAGATGGTCGGCGTATTCCTCAACCTTGGGGCGCTGCTGTTGGTTCAGGGTGTCCTCAATCGCCAGGGGGTGAAAACGGAAGACCTCGCGCATGATGCGCACATCTTCTTCCTCCGGCCCACCGATATCCACCCACAGTGTGCCCTGCCGCGCCTCCAGCAGCTTCGGCAGATCGGCAGGAAGGGCCTCCTGCTTGCTTCCGGCATGGAAAATGACAATCTTCATCATTGCGGATCACACCCTCCAGATGTCGTCGCAGGGGCGGCAAACAGCGCCACGCAGTACTCCAGCGCCGCATTGAGGTAAGCCGAAGTATGGAACGAGGCGGAAGAAAAAGCCAGCACGAACTTCTGCACACGCTGCCCCTGCGAGAGCGTCACCACCCCCGCCTCGTTGATGTGCCAACGCTTGATGTCCCAATCGGCGGGGGAGAGCGTGCCGTTTTTGCCGTACATCTCAAAGACAAGGGTCGGGTGCGCCGCCCGCGCCGCCTCCAGCGCGATCTCCATCTGCGTCACGTAGTCGGGGTCGGGGATGGCGAGCAGCGCTTTGGCGCGTTCGGTGGCCTCCAAAGCGGCGGCGATGTACGCCGCACGCGAGGGGTAGCGATGCGCATACAGATCGGCCGCACGCTCGGCGGCTTCCCGCAGTGCATGGGGGGTCTCCAACAGGGTGTAGAAATCCACCAACGCATCAAGGGTGATGGGGTTGGGCACTCCCTGGGGAAACTCATCGGTGGGCAGCTCCCCGACCCCTTGCGCACGCAGACCGATAGTGGGCCAGTAATCCCACTGCGTAAGGCCCAGTTGCGGCGGTAGATCCAACACGCGGTGGGCAAAGTCGTTGAACAGGTCAAGCGCCCGCTCTCGCTCCTCGGCGCCGGCGGCAGCGATCAGCACGCGTGCTGTGGCGGCGTTGTGGCTGCTGACGATCATGCGGTAGGCGTCAGAGGCAGGTCGCTCCGCCGAGGGGCCGTGTAGGTCAAGCGCGGGGTCCTTGAACAGGGCGTAGATCAGGATCAGCGCTTTGATGGTGCTGGCCGCCCGTTGCACGTCGCCGCCGCCGAAGTTGACCTCTAGCTCAGGGTGTGCCAGCGGACGCACCACCAGCCGCACGTGGCGGTCGGTGCTCTCGGCGAGGATGGCCCGCAGGCGTTCGCGGTGTGCTGCGTAAAGGTCGCACAGCCGTCGGTCGGGGGTCGGGCTGGCGGTGGGCACAGGCAAGGCCGTCGGCGGGGCGGCTGTGATGAGGGTTGGTGTGGGTGGCAAGGTGGGCGACGGATCGGGCTGAGGGGTGGGGATGGGCAGCGCAGGCGCGGGACGACAGGCATCCAGCAACGCCGCCAGTGCCAACAGCGCCGCACGGTGAAACGCGCGTCGGGGCAGGCTGTGGCTTTCAGGAGGATGTCGCATCATGGCAGGGATGGCCCTTTGCTGAAATCTGCGCCGTATTATACACCCTCGCTCGCCAGCGACCTGCGGTTGCCGGGGAGTAAAGGCCGGCAGCGCGTTGACAGCCCGCCGTCCCTCCGGTATCATGACAGCACATGATACGGATCACCTTGGGGGCGGGGGAGAGGGTCGGGTCCTGCGCGGCGGATGCCGTCGAACCTGGTCAGGTCCGAGAGGAAGCAGCCATAAGGCGAGCCATCCGGGTGCCGCAGGGTTGCCTGGCCCTCTCCCCCGCCCCTGAGCGATCCATTGGGACGGCCGGCTCGTCAACCATCTACCACTTGCCCACATGAGCGATCGCCGCCTGCCCCTGCCGGGGGAACGTCCCATCTCCATCTGGAGGCCGCGCACCCGTCGGGCGCGGCTTTTGTGGTTTGGCGTGCGCGGCGGCATCCTGCGCTGGCTGATAGCCTTTGCCGCGCTGGGGCTGATGGTGATCGTCGGGCGCGAGGTCTGGCGGCTGACGGGCACGCCGGTGACGGTGGTCGTCAACGGCGAGCCGATCGCCTTCAGCACGCATCGGCGCACGGTTGGAGGAGCGGTGCAAGCGGCGGGCGTGCACCCCGATGAGGCCGTCTATCTGCATCCCCCCGCTGAAACCCCGCTGACGGCAGATATGGTGATCACGGTTGCATACCTGCGCCCGGTGCTGATCCACACCGATGGCGGGACACTCATCGGCGCGGCGCAAAGCCCCGATCCCGATGCCCTTGTGGCTGCACTGGGCATCGCGCTGGGGCCGCAGGATGCGGTGCGCGTGGAGCGTGCTGTGCGCCCTTCTCCTGCCGAGGTCGCCGCCGATCCTGCACTTGCCGCCGCTCCGGCCCTGCCGCGAGAGGTGCGCATCATGCGCCCGGCGACAGTGATTGTGGATGAGGACGGGCAGCGTGTGGCCTTCCCCTCCACTGCTGCCACACTCGGCGAGGCTCTCACGGCGGCAGGCTATACGCTCTACGAAGCCGACCGTCTCTCCTTGCCGCTAGATACTCCCTTGAAGGGCGGCACCCAGATTGAGGTCGTGCTGGAGCGGGCCACACCCGTCACCGTGCAGGCCGACGGCGTGACGCGCTTCGTGCGCACCCACCAGCAAACGGTCGGCGGGGTGCTGGCCGAGATAGGGCTGGCGCTCACCGGCGGCGACTATGCGCTGCCCGGCCCAGAGGCACCTATCCCTGCCCAAGGCGTGGTGCGTGTGGTACGTGTACGTGAGGAAGCACTGACGGAACAGGTCCCGCTGCCTTTTGAGACCGTCTACGTGCCCGACCCCGATCTGGAGCTAGATCAGCAACGTGTGATCCAACAGGGGCGCGAGGGCCTTCTGGAGCGGCGCGTGCGGGTGCGCTACGAGGACGATGCGGTGGTCAGTCGCGTGGTGGAGGGCGAGTGGGTGGCCCTCCAGCCGCAAGCCGAGGTGATCGGCTACGGCACGCGGATTGTGCTCCGCACCCTGCGCACGCGCTTCGGCGACTTCTCCTACTGGCGCAAGTTGAGGGTGTTGGCTACTTCCTACAGCCCCTCAACCGCCGGATACAAACCGCCGGATGACCCCTATCTGGGGCTGGCGGCAACAGGTGTGCCGGTGCAGCAGGGGGTCATCGCCGTCGATCCGCGCGTCATCCCGCTCTACACCTATCTCTACGTGCCGGGCTATGGGCCGGGCCGTGCACTGGACATCGGCGGGGCGGTGAAGGGCTACCGCATTGACCTCGGCTATACGGATGAAGACCTCGTGCTGTGGAACCGCTGGGTAGATGTGTACCTGCTGACCCCCCTGCCGCCTCCGGATGAGATGGTGTGGGTGCTGCCGTAATCTGTGCAGGGTCTCTTGCCCTTTCGTTTTTCGCGCCCTGCGCCTTCAGGAGCGGCGCACCCTACGCCGCGACCGCAGGTAGAGGATCGTGGCGGGAAGGGCAAGCAGCACCGCCCCGCCTAGCACTCCCAACGGAGGAAGGTCAAAGATCTCCAGTGCAGCCACCATGCCCAACACGATCACGATCAGGTAGAATTGGAAGGCTAGCGTGGTCATCTCACGCCGCACGGCAGGCCGCTGTCTGCGCTCCACGAAGCGCGTGTTATAGAGCGCATCTAGGCGCAGGACCTCCGCCATGCTGTCCATGCGGCGTGGCGCCCCGTAGCGCATCTCAAAGTCGGCGATCTGTTCGCGGTGGTGTTGGTAGGCATCGGCCACACTGGTGGCGACGACGTGGAAGCGGTAATCCGCCTCCTCAATGAACTCACCGTAAGGATAGCCGGTGACGACGACGGCCTTATCGCCGAACCACGAGTAGATCACCGCCACCGCCTCACCCTGCGCCGAGAAAACCCCCGCGCAGCTTGTCCCCTCGCGATCCACAAAGTACCACACCTGCGCCGGGCCGACTACCGGAGCCAGATCGAGGCGCCCTGCCTCGCCCAGACGGCGGAAACCTAGCTCGGTCAACGCGGTGATCACGGGTCTGAGGATGGCGGGCGGGGTGATGTTCATCTCGCTGACATCCACTACCTGCCACCGTGCTGCACTACGTACCAGCCGACGGCTCTGGATCAGCGTTCGGGCGGCTCCCAACAACAGGATGGCGAGCGCAATGGTCAGCACGAACAGCGCATTGCCCCACATCGTAACCTCCTGCGGCGGAAGCCGCCGGATAAGCAAAGGCGAGGGTCAAAACGGCGGCGCGATGGGCAATCCCAGCACGGTGAGCGCCCACACCACCAGCGGCGCAATAACCAGCGCGGGCAGGAAGTTGCCCACACGGATGGGCTTGATCTCCAGCAGAGTGCTGATCCCCAGGCCGAGGATCAACACGCCGCCGGTGGCGGTCATTTCGGCGATCATAGGCGGGGTGAGGAGGGTCTGCACCTGTGCCGCCAACAGGCTCAACCCACCTTGATAGAAGAGGATCACCAGTGCGGAGAAAGCCACCCCGATCCCGAGGCTGGAGGCAAAAGCCAGCGAGGCGAAGCCGTCCAGCATGGCCTTGATGGCCAGCAGGCGGTAGTCACCGCTTAGGCCATCCTGAATGGAGCCGAGGATCGTCATCGGCCCCACGCAGAAGAGCAGGCTGGCCGTGACAAAACCCCGTATAAAGCGGGGGGAGTTCTCCGCCCCGCTGCGCCGATTGAAGCGTGCCTCTAGCCATGCACCGGCGCGGTTCAGGCCTGCCTCGATGCCCCACCACTCGCCGAGGAGGCCGCCCACCAGCACTGCGCCTAACACGATGAGCATGTTGGCCGTCTGGAGGGCCATCTGTAGGCCGATGGCCACCGTGATAAGGCCCAACCCGCGCAGCACGGTCTCGCGCACCGAGTCGTTGAGGCGGCCTCCCAGCAGCACGCCCAGCAGGGAGCCGATCAGCACGGTGGCAATGTTGAGAAGGGTTCCGGTCATGGGTTGCCTCGTCTGAGGGGGATTTATAACCCGCAGGGGCGCATCAGGGCAAACGAGGGCCTCACCCCGCCTCGGTTGCGCTCGCTATCCTCCCTCCTGCAAGCGCAGCGGCGCAGAGGAAGTCGGGGGTGAGGCTGCCTTCGCCCCGCCGACCCATTGCGGGTATACTGCCCTTGTGGATGCTCAGAGGAGGGGAAACGGTGGAAGAGTACCTTCAGGTGATAACCACAACGGAGATGCCGGACGACGCTCGCCGCATTGCCCGCACGCTGGTGGAGAAGCGGTTGGCAGCCTGTGCGCAGGTCATCGGCCCGCTCCACAGCACCTATTGGTGGCAGGACAAGGTGGAGGAAGCGCAAGAATACCTGTGCCTGATCAAGACGCGCCGCGACCGCTTTGAGCAGGTGGCGGCGGCGATCCGCGCGGTACATCCTTACGAAGTGCCGGAGATACTGGCCGTGCCGGTGGCGGCAGGGAGTCGAGACTATCTGGCGTGGCTCGACGCCGCGATCGGAGCGGCACCGTGAAGCACGAGCGCCGCATCCGGCGCCTCAGCATTGCCTCCAGTCTGCTTGGGTTATCGCTGGTGGTGCTGGGCGGGTTTATCCTCCACTGGCCGCCGCTGCTAATCGCGGGCGCAGTGTGGATCATCGCCACGCCGTTCGTGGCTATTGCCGCATACCTCATCGGGATCGGGCACAGGCGCTAGCCCCAGTCGGGGCGCAACTTCTCGCGCCCGCTCAGGTAGCGCTCTACACTCAGGGCGGCCTTCACCCCATCGGCGGCGGCGATAACGGCCTGCTTGGTGTGATTGCACAGCAGATCGCCCACCGCAAACACCCCGGGGATGCTCGTCTGCATGGTGGCCTCGTCCACAATCAAGCATCCCGTTGCGGTGGTCTCCAGCTGCCCCAGTAGATAATCGGTGATGGGCTGATTGCCCTGCAGGTAAAGGAACACCCCTTCGACCGGCAGTACCTGCTCCTCCCCGCTGCGCGGATGCACGCGCACGGCCGTCACCTTGCCGTCGCCGACGATCTCCTTGAGCCGCACGCCCAGATGCACCTCAATCTTGGGCTGTGCCAACGCCTCGGCGGCAAGCTGAGGGCTGGCCTTCAGCTCCGGCGTAGGGGCAATGAGATAGATGCGGCGGGCAAAGCGGGTGAGGAAGAGCGCCTCTTCGAGCGCCTCATCGTTGCTGCCGACGACGGCAACATCGCGGTCGCGGAAGAAGGCGCCGTCGCAGGTGGCGCAGGTGCTCACGCCGCGCCCCAAGAACTTCTCCTCGCCGGGCACGGTCTGACTGCGCCCCATCGCGCCAGTGGCGAGGATAACTGCCCGCCCCAGATAGGTGCCTGTCCCGCCCTGCACCACTTTAGGATTGACCTTGAGGTCAACGCCCACCACCTTATCGGTGATGAACTGAGCGCCGAACGATTCGGCCTGTCGGCGCATGGTGGCGACCAACTCCGCGCCGCTGATGGGTCCGGGCACGCCCGGGTAGTTGCTGATCTTCTCGGTGATGCCCAAAGCGCCCGCCGTCAACCCCTTGTCCACGACCAGCGTCTTGAGGTTGGCGCGGGCGGTGTAAATGGCGGCGGAAGCCCCTGCCGGGCCGCCGCCGATGATGATCACATCGTAGGTCTCCGAACCCAGACCGCTGAGACCGAGGTTAAGGTCCAACCCCATCGAATCTCCTCCATACTTCTATGGTTATTTTCGTGTCTGCCCTGCTCTGTGCCCCTTTTCCACATTGCGGAGAGGAGGATAGGGCATTCACATCCGTTAGATGCAGCGCAGGGGGCGAGGTTACGGGGCGGAGGCGATTCTTACGGGATGTTTACCACTGCACCCCATTAGAGGAAATCCGCCACCCCCAGCAGCGTATCGCCGCCGTCCACGTGCAGCACCGCGCCGGTGATAAAGTCGTTCTCGGCGAGGGCGATCACGGCATGGGCCACGTGTTCAGGCCCGCCGACGCGGCGCAGGGGCAGCACCTTGCCCATCTGCTCCCAGCGGGCATCAGGCATGTGCTCCGGCTTGAGCACCGCGCCCGGAACCACCGCATTGACGCGCAGCTCCGGCCCTAGCGATTTGGCCAGTACTTTGGTGAGCATGATCAGGCCGGCCTTGCTCACGCTATGATGGGGATAGCGCACCCAGGGCACTATGCCGCCGATATCGGCAATGTTGACGATCACCCCGCCTGTGCCGCGTGCCAGCATCAGGTGGGCGGCCCGCTGGCTGCACAGGAAAGGCGCCCGCAGGTTGATGGCCATCACGTAGTTCCAATCCTCGACGGTCAACTCCAGCACATCGCCGCTCTCGAAAGTTGCGGCGCTGTTGACCAGCACATCCAGCTGCCCAAAGTGCGATTCGTGAGCCACGAAGACCTGTTCGATGTCAAGCGGGTTGCCCAGATTGCCCTGCACCATCTCGCCACGCACGCCTAAGGCGCGGATTTCCTCGACCGTCTGCGCGGCGGCTTCCTCACTGCGGTTGTAGTGCACCATCACGTGCATCCCACGCTGGGCCAGCGCCAACGCAATCACGCGGCCCACGCGCCGCGCACCGCCCGTGACCAGCGCCACCTTGCCCTTGAGGTCCATGTTGTCTTCCTCGCTCCCTTGCCGATGTCAGGTCTCCGGCCGCAGAGCCGAGAAGGCGACGAACATCCTTATCTTACCGCCGGAACAGGTTGCTCACAAAGAACCACACGTTGGCCGGGCGCTCGGCAAGGCGGCGCATGAAGTAAGGATACCACTGCGTGCCGTAGGGCACATAGACGCGCAGGCGGTAGCCCTCGCCCACCAGCTGCTCCTGCAGGGCAGGGCGCACGCCGTAGAGCATCTGGAACTCGTAGGCCTCGCGGGGGATATGGTGGGCGTCGGCGTAGGCCTTGGCCTCGGCGATGATGCGCTCATCGTGGGTGGCAATGCCCGGATAACCGCGCCCTTCCCGTGCTGCATCCAGCAGCACTTTCATCTGGCGCACAAAAGCAGCGTTGACATCCTTCTTGCGGGGATAGGCAATCTCAGGCGGCTCTTTATAGGCGCCCTTGCAGAGGCGAATCTCCGCTCCTTCGGCGGCCAGCGCCGCGATGTCGGCATCGCTGCGGTAGAGGTAGGCTTGGATCACCGTGCCCACGTTCTGGAAACCGTCCTCGTTGCGCAGGAGGCGGTACAGGTCCAGCGTGCGCTGAGTGTAGGGGTGATCCTCCATATCAATGGTGACCCGCGTGCCCGCCTCGCGTGCGCGGGTGAGGATGCGGCGCATGTGCTCGCGGCACAGCGTTGCGTCAATATCAAGGCCCAGGGCGGTCAACTTGAGGGAGACGGTGGCTTGCAAGCCGTTCGTGCGGATGGCGTCAATGAGGGTTAGGTAGGCTTCGGCAGCCTGATGCGCCATGGCGAGGTCGGTGACGCTCTCGCCAAGCACGTCCATGGTGGCGGTGATGCCCTTTTCGTTCATGCGGCGCACGGCGGTGATGGCTTCCTCCAATGTTTCGCCGGCCACAAAACGCCGCGCCACGCGCCGCGCCAACCCCCAATGGGTGACAATGCGGCGCGCCCACGCCGCCCGCGAGAGATAGAGGAACAACGCACGCAGCATGGCATTTATCCTTTACACGGTGAGGATCGGGAGCGTTACACCAATGGCTCATCAGACGGCAGGCGCGACGGCCTCGGCGGGTTGGGCGGCGCGGTAGGCCAAGCCAAACAGCGCTCCGAAGAAAACCTGTGCGAAAAAGACCCAAGCCGCCAGCGCAAACGGGTACAGGCAAGCTAACACCAACGTGAAGATGAGAAATGAGGAGACATAAGAAGCAGCCAGCGCGAGGGCGTAGTATACCAGCAGCGCCAAGATAAAGTGCTTGAAGCCGCCTACGCCCAGCCGCCAGACGGTGCGGAAATCAAAGGCGGCGTTGAGCGCATCAAGCGCCGCCAAGCGCGTGACGGCCACCACCGCAAAGTATCCCAGAAAGAGGGCGGGAAGCATCGCCAGAGCGAACAGCGCAAAGCCCGCGATCTGCCCGCCGATGGTCAATCCCAAGAGTGCTTCCTCGCCGTTCGATCCGGCGAACGGGATGGTCAGGAGCGGCAGCATCCAGCAGGCCAATGCCGCACACATCAGCACCCACACCGGCAGCAGGTAGACGAAGAACACGACCCACATGCGCAGCCCATCAAGGAACAGACCGCCCCAATCGTCCCACTCAGGCAGGGTGGGCTGCCCCTCGTGGATGGTGTGGCGCAGGATGCGCAAACTGTAGCCGTAGATCGGCAGGAGCAGGGGGAAGAACAGCATCCCCACCAGCGCCAGCAGCCCGCCGATGAGCGTCTTGGTCTGCCAGTGCTCATCCCTGAAGGGGAAGACAAACAGGTCAGCGTCAATCTTCATGGGAACCTCTCCACGTGGGGGAGCGATTAGCCAAACGCTGATCGCTAACCGCTCACTGCTAATCGCTGATTGCTCATCTGCTACTTCACTACACACGAGGTGAAAGTGAACGCATACAGCGCCAAGCCGTGCGCTCGGAAGACCAACTCCAGCTCGTGTGCCTCAAAGCCCGGATTGTGGATTAACTCATACATGCGGGGGCGCTCAACGAGCACGGCGCTGATCCCCGCCCGATCGTAAAAGATGTCGGCTCCGGCATGGGTGGGCGGCAGCGGCTCGCCGTCCTGCCACACCTCGATAAGGGGTGGGACGTCTTTCGGACGCAGTCCCAGTGCCACCTCCACCGGATCGGCGGAAGGGCTGAGTACAGCGTTGACGCTTACGGCGCGGTAGGGCAGGATGATGCGTCCTCCGTCCTGCCCGGCAAAGGCGAAACTCTCGCGTTCAGCACGCCAGATGCCACCGGCGTAGAAAAAGCGCTCCACGCGCTCGGTGTGGTAAGGCATCTCATAGACCAGCGGACTGCCCGCTGCATACCCTTCGGCATTGCCCAGTGCACCCCGCTCGTAGCCTGCGTAGAGTTCCGGCGTGGGGCGATAGCACACCGCACCGGGGGCATCCTCCGGGCGCAACGGCGACATGATCGGCGGCAGGGGCACGTGGGGATCGCGCAGGCGCAGGGCGGCCTGAATGGCGCGTTCGGTCTCCTGATAGTACCCTTCCCCCTCGCTGTGGTAGCGGATGTACCCCTCATGGTCGATGAGGTACTTGGTGGGCCAGGCGCGGTTGGCAAAGCGATCCCAGTTAGCGTACTCGTTATCCAGCAGGATGGGGTAGGGGATGTGGTGCTCGACCAGAGCCTGCTCCACCTGCGCCCGCGAGCGGGCAAAGCGGAACTCCGGAGCGTGGATGCCGATCACCACGAGGCCCCGCTGGGCGTAGCGCTCATGCCAGGCGGTGAGGTAGGGCAGCGTGCGCAGGCAGTTGATGCAGGTGTAATCCCAGAAGTCCACCAGCACCACACGCCCGCGCAGGCTCTCGCGGGTGAGCGGCCGATCTGTGTTAAGCCACTCGCCGGGGGCAAAGTCGGGCATGCGAACGACGGGAGGGTCCAGCAGATCGGCGTCCATGCCTCCATTGTAGCACACTCATCGGGGGAGGGGTGATGAGAAACTCCACCTTGTGCATCGCAGGGAAGGAGAATAGGCTCACCTCTTTGGCTTACAACCCTGTTACGCCTGCGGCAGGGGGTTTGACGCGCCTCTAACCCCTGTGTATACTTGCTCGCAGTCACAGGGCAGTGACAGGAGGAATCCTCCCTCCGAGCGAAATGCTGGCGTGGGGATGCGGGTCAGGAAAGGGCCGTGAAAGGCAACCTCAGGGATTTTAGCCCAACTCAAGTGCTGAGCCTGATCAGCCTGGCCAAAAAGACGGGGGCGCTGGAAGTGCAGCGCCGCGATGGCCGGGCAAGGCTCTTTTTCAAGGATGGCCGCTTGATCCTCGCCGCCATTGGCGATGCCGACGGATCGCTCGCCTCGGTGCTGTCACGCACCGGACGCATCAGCAAGGAGCAGGCTGCCAGCCTCGCCCGCTACGCCGAACGCAGCAGCGATAAGCAGCTGGGTCTGCTGCTGGTGCAGAAAAAATACTTCACCCAGGCGGACATCGTACAGAGCATCAAGCGCCACGCGCTGGCGGCGGTCAATCAGTTCGCCGCTTGGCGGGAGGGCACGTTCGTCTTTGAAGCGGGCAAGCTCCCCGATGAGGGGCGCATCACCGTGCCCATCGATCTAGAGAACGTCATCATCCAGATCGCCCGCTTGCAGAAGCTGGATGAGCAATTGGAGGAAGAGATTCCCAGCCTAGACATCGGGTTGAAGTTCACCAATCGGCCCAAGGTGAAGCTCTCCGATCTCCAGCTCACGCGGGACGAGTGGCGGGTGCTCAATTACATCAAGCCGGGCAACACCATCCGCATGATTGCCAACAAACTGGGCCTGAATGAGCGCCAGATTCGGCGCGTCGTCGGCAGCCTGCGCGAGGCCGGTTTGATTGAATTGGCCCATGCTCCGCGTCGTGAGGTGCTCAGTGCAGAGGAGCGCCAGAAGAAGCGGGCGTTGGTCACCCGCCTCATTGAGCACCTGCAGAGCATGGGGGCGGAATAGGCGCGGTTGAGAAGGGCAAGGGACGATGCAGACCACAACAGTCAAGATGGTCATCACCGGGCCGTTTAACGCCGGTAAGACGCAGTTCGTGCAGACCATCAGCGAGATCGACGTGGTAGCCACCGAGCGTGCCATCTCCACCGAAGAGGAGCGCATCAAAGAGAATACTACCGTCGCGATGGACTTCGGCCGCATCACGGTGGATGATGACCTCGTCCTTTATCTGTTTGGTACGCCCGGTCAACGGCGCTTTGATTTTATGTGGGAGATTCTGGCGCAGGGTATGTTGGGTTTCGTGGTGCTGGTGGATTCGGCCCGTCCGGAGACGTTCCGCGAGGCCATGTCTATTTTGGAGACGTTCCGCGCTTATGCGCCGACGCCCTATGTCGTGGCCGCCAACAAGCAAGACCTCCCCGATGCGTGGAGTCTGGAAGACCTGCGTGTGGCGCTGCGCCTGGATGACGAAGTGAAGTTGCTGCCCTGCGTGGCTCACGATCGTGAGAGTGTGAAGAACGTCTTGTTGGAACTACTGTACAGCATCCTAGAGGAGATGGACGCTCAGGAAGGCTGAGCCGTTCCGCCCTCCTTTCCCCATCTACGTAGGACGGGAGCCGCTTGTGCCCTCACTGCTTACTCCGCAGGGAGTTGTTCACTATGAAGCAGCAGGGTCGGGGCCGCCTGTGATCCTCATCCACGGCTGGACACAGGCTTGGAATACGTGGCGCTCCACGCTGGAGACTTTTGAGGGGCGCTACCGCATGTATGCGCCCGACTTGTGGGGCTTCGGCGAGTCGGAAAAAGAAGGGCGCCTTTCGTTTGAGGTCTCCGATTTTATTGACCTCATCCCCCAGTTTATGGATGAGCTGGGCATGGAGCGCGTGCCCATCATGGGGCACTCCATGGGCGGCACGACGGCACTGGGCGTCGCCTTGCGTTATCCGCAGCGTGTCAGCAAGGTAGCGGTGGTCGGCTCGCCCATCAACGGCAAGTCGCTCAGCTTCTTCCTGAAATTGGCGGGCACGCGGCTGGTAGCGAGCGTCATGCTGGCAGGGAAGAATGCGCCCCTCCTGCGCCTCTTCCTCAAGCTATGGTCGCCGTTTGTCTCGCGTCCTCAGCCGCGCCTGTTCTACGAGATGACGATCAAGAATGCTTCCGGTTTTACCATCGACTCGTTCTTCAAGAGCATCGCTTCCCTGCGGCGCACCGATCTGACCGCCGAGTTGCACCGCATTGCCGTTCCGGCGATGGGCATCTACGGCCTGCGCGATGTGGTCGTCAACCCCAATCAGATCAAGGTCTTCGCGCAGCATATCCCGCACGGCATCAGCGTGCCCATCGAACGGGCAGGCCATTTCCCCATGTGGGATACCCCTGAGGAGTTCAACCGCGCCTTCGAGCAGTTCATGGCGCTGTAGAGAAGGCAGCCATTCACAAACTATACACCGTATTTTCACACAATTTTCAGCGCTACTTCTGCTGCTAGCGCCTATAATTGTTATGTATTTGGTACACGGTGCAACCGTTTGGTGAGGGAGTCCCAACATGCCTATCACGGTCGTCTGGGACGATGACCGGCAGATGGTCATCCGTACAGACTGCGCCCCGGCTTGGACGTGGCAGGAGTGGCAGCAGGCAACGCTTGTTATGCATACCCTGCTTGACGCGGTCGACCATCCCGTCAGCGTTCTGGTGGATGCCCGTGACACCGTCCTCCCCTGCGACACCATGAAGCAACTGCCCACGTTGAGACACACCGCTCGGCAGCTTGTCGGGCATCCTATCCGCCTGATTGTGGTGGTCGGCAGTGCCGATTATCTGGACGTCTTGGCCAGTATCTACGAGCAGGTATATGGAGGGATCGTGCAGGCCGTTGTGCGCGCCGTCAGCCTGCCGGAAGCCTACGCGCTGTTAGCCTCGTGCCAGCCCAATCGCAATTGAGCGCCTCCGGCACTCATCCCTGACGTGCTGCGCTCGGCACCCCAACTCACTCCCGCTCGGCCTTTTCTAGGAAACAAGCGCAGTTGAGGAAGCGTTATATAATTAGGGCGTGCGACCTGTCGCCGATGCGCTTCCAACAGATGCTGGCGACGGAGGAGCCCCGATCATCACGTGCTGCCTCTCACACATCATGGGCGCTGGCTCACGCCGGACGCAGGGAAGGTTGAGATGAAGACCCTCAGGCTGCTTCGACTGGCGACGGTTCTCTTGATGGCCGCGCTGCTCGCGGTGGGATGTCTGCCTGCAAGGGGCAAGCCGACCCCTACCCCTGTTGCTTCGCCCACCCCACCGCCGATCCCCACCCGCATCGGCCCTAGTGCCACCCCCAGCGCCACACCGACCGATACGCCCACGCCGACCAACACGGCCACTGCCACGCTGCCGGTCACCGATACGCCGACGGCCACCGCCACGCCAACCGATACGCCCACCCCCGCCGCGACCGCCACGCCTATGCCGCGCCCGACGAGCACCCCCAGGCCCACTTCTACCTTGCGCCCGACTTCCACGCCGCGCCCGACCAGCACCGCCACTCCCACGCGCACGCCTACGCCGACCCTCACCCCCACCCCCGGCCCACTGGATGTGGACCTGCTGCGCAACACCTCCTTTGAAAAAGACCCCGGCGGCGTCCGCGTCCCCAGCAAGTGGAACGGCAACAACCTGACTTCGGAGGATCGTGTTTCCTGCGCGCGCTCGCACACCGGCGAATGCTCCTATAAGTTGGTGGGGGATGGCTCTAACAAGGCCCTCTCACAGACGCGGGATTTCGAGGGCAAGAAAGGCGATGAGCTAGTTTTCCGCCTGTGGGCCAGGGCCGAAGCGGCCACCGGCATCTTCGCTCGGGTGACCATCTACTACAACAATGGCACCACCGAGGAGTTCGTGCTCGATGTGAGCGGCACGCACGGCTGGCAGCGCTACCGTCATCCTTTTGTGGCGGCACGGAACTACAACCGCGTGCGTGTGAGCCTACGCACGGAGGGCGGCAGCGGCATGGTGTGGTTTGACGACGTGGAGGTGAAGGTACACCGCGAACCCTAACCGTCCATCGCGAATGGCCAATGGCTAACCGTTATCTTTTCTCCGGTGGCGGGACGGGCGGTGGCGTATACCCCGCCCTCGCCGTGATCCACGCCCTGCGGATGCAACATCCCCATGTGGAGGTGTTGTGGCTGGCCAGCGCCTCCGGCCCGGAACGTGCTCTCGTGGAGCGCGAGGGCGTGCACTATGTAGGTGTGCCCGCTGGGCCGCTAGTCGGTATGGGGCTGCGGGCCATCCCCAACGCGCTGAAGCTACTCCTGGGGACGATACGCGCCTGGGGCGTGGTGGGGCGCTTCCGCCCCACCGCCTGTCTGATCACGGGTGGCTGGGCTACCATCCCTGCTGCGTTGGCCTGCTGGCTGCGCCGCGTGCCGTTGGTGATCTTCCTGCCGGATGTAGAGCCGGGCGGCACGGTCAAGGTGCTGGCGCATCTTGCGACGCACCTTGCTGTTGTGGCGGAGGATTCACTGGCGTACTTCCCCCCAAGCAAGGCCGTGACGGTAACTGGCTACCCCCTGCGTGCCGACCTCCTGCAAGCGGCAGGGTATGACCCACTCGGCCGATCCCTCCCTGCCCCGCCCACCGGCCGTGCCGAGGCGCTGCGCCACTTTGCCCTGCGCCCCGATTTGCCCACACTGCTTGTCTTCGGGGGAAGCACGGGCGCTCGCAGCATCAATCGCGCCGTCTGTGCCCGTCTGGAAGACCTGCTCGGCCCCGCCGAGCAGCCCCACTGCCAGATCATCCACATCAGCGGCAGGTTGGATGCCGAATGGGTGCGTGAGCAAGCCGCCCGCCTACCCGCCGACCTCGCCGCCCGCTACCATGCCGTTGAGTACTTGCACAGCGAGGAGATGGCGCTGGCGCTGGCTGCCGCCGACCTCGCCGTGGCACGGGCAGGGGCCAGCGTGCTGGGCGAGTTTCCCCTCTTTGCCTTGCCTGCTATACTGGTGCCGTATCCGCACGCCTGGCGTTATCAGAAAGTCAACGCCGATTATCTCGCATCGCGGGGGGCAGCCATGCGCCTAGACGACGAGAGCCTGACCGACCGCCTCGTGCCGCTGATCACCCAACTGCTGCGCGATGTGTCCCTGCGCCGGCGCATGGCGGCCAACGCCGCCGCACTCAGGCGTCCCGATGCGGCTGCCCGTATTGCCGCCCTGCTGGTTGATCGGACTGCTGCCCCGGAGGCTGACACGTGATCGAGCTGTCCACAATCTTCATCGCCTTGATGGTGCTCTTCGGCGTGATCGGCATGATGCGCGGCTGGGTGCGCGAGATACAGGTCACCGCCGCCGCTGTACTGGCCATGTTTATCATCGAGCAGATCAGCCCCTGGGTGTGGACGGTGCTGGTACAGCGCACGTCGGCAGAGATGCTGGCCGCCGATCCATTGGGGACACTACGGCGGCTGGTGATGTTCAAGGCAGCCATCCTGCTGATCGTGGTCTTCTTCGGCTATCAAGGGCCGATGCTGGTGCATTTTGCCTCGTCCGGACGGGTGCGCGCCCGCCCGCGCGAGACCATTCAGGAGGGTATGCTGGGGCTGCTGATCGGCTTGCTCAACGGCTATCTCATCTTGGGGGCGCTGTGGTGGTATCTACACGTGGCGCAGTACCCCTTTGATTGGATCATCAGCCCGCTGAACTTCCCCAACTCGGGCAGCGCCAAGATGATCGCCTACTTACCGCTGCGCTTCCTGCCCAGCCCCTGGCTGGAGATTCTGGTGGTGGTCTTCTTCCTCATCGTGCTGGTGGCGGTGCTGTGAGCGCCGGGTTGAGGCTACTGTGCCTGCTGCGCCAGTCTCTCGGCCTCGCTCACCATGCCGTCGAGGATTTGCAGACCGTGCTGCCAGAAGTCTGGATCGGTCAGGTCAACACCCAGCGGCTTGACGATCTCATGCGGCCAGTCCGAGCCGCCTGCGCTCAACATGGCGAGGTACTTCTCGGCGAAGTCATCGCCGGCCTGCTCATAGCGGGCGTAGAGCGCCAGCACGAGTAGCTCCCCGAAGGCGTAGGCGTACACATACCCGGGATA
>DAOTYL010000242.1:0-9254 GCA_034434955.1 Anaerolineae bacterium
GTGAGGCATCGCAAAGGGCAGCTTCCCCATCTTTTATCCACAAGTAGCATGGTTTAGGAGACTGGCCCGTGATGATGACCGCATCAAAACCAGCATATTTCAGCTCGGGAGCGAAATGACCTCCTACGTTTGAGGAGCATACACCACCCGTCAGCGCGTTTTTGGTATCCACAGAGAGGCGGCTTGAGGCTGGCGCAAGTGTGCCGGTCAGCGCACCTGCGCTCAATATCAGGACGTTACGCGCATCGTAAGGATCAACCTCGGGGTCCACTTCGCGGAACAATGTCCACTGACCAAACCCCCGCCCGCCGAGGGTGTCAACCAAATAATCAGAGGTCGGTTGTGTGGTGATTTGACCGGTGCTAAGGTCAACACGCAGGATGCGGCCGGCCCAAATTGTGTGGCCCATAGTCTTCCCCCCTGTAAATACCCCCGTTGGGGCTAAGCGCCACCTTGCTTGTCGGCAGCGCTTCCATTGACTACCTGCAAAGCGTTAGGGACACAGGCCTTGACACACAAACGGTATTTCTCACCAATACACAGATCGCAGGTTCCATCAAACTCGATCGTCAGATCGGCCGTGTCACCATCGTAACGGATATGGATGCTGCTTTGCGCCGTACCGAACAAGCGCGTATGGTGGAAGTGACAAGCGATCACACAAGCACGACAGGCGGTGCACAAAGCTGGAAAGATTTGGATCATCTCAGAGTGCATTGCTGTCCTCACTTTTGCAATAACGGACCATCTTCACTGCTCACACACGGGAAACTTACAACTCCACACGGCATCAAAGAAGGCCTGCACGTGCTCGCGCGGCACACCGATGGGGATGGTGCAGCTTTGCATGTAACCACCCCCTGCTCCGGCTTTTCGGAACCAATCCACCACCAGTTCCTTGATGCGCTCTGGAGGGCCGTCCAGCAGGGTGTTGGTGTGCAGGAAAGACATCAGTACCACGTTGTTTGCCCGACAAATGCGCTTGAATTCCGCCAGATCCACAGCCTTGTAGCCCGAATGACCCAGTATTTCCTCCTCGGTGAGGGGCAACGCAGACATCCCCATAGAGCAGACATCCTGCAGGAATTGCCTCCAATCGGGAGCAAGACTTGTTCCCCATCCGTAGAACACCGTGCCTGTTAGCCCAGTAGCCGGGTTGCGCAGGGCTTCCACACAGCGTTTGATGTATGGCTGGCAGAACTCGTAGAAAATCTTGGGCGATACGTTAGGCAAGCAAGACCACGCTTCCTGCAAAGTAGGGCTGACCTTGTGAGTATTGAGTAAAGCCTTGCCGAAGGTAATAACCACCTCACAGCAAAACTCAAGCAGCTGATGCACAAAGGCTGGATCACGGCGGATGTCGTTCAGCAAGTTCTTATAACCGCGTAAGCCCACGGCTAATGAGAAAGGCCCACAGCAGGAGGTTGGAGCGAAGACCATGCTGCCCAATTTGCGCTGATGGATGCGGCTTAGCTCCAGCACGTATGGCATCCGGCCATCGGTCTCCGGGTTGGGCACTCTGAGTTTGAGCAGGTCTGCTGGATTCTGGATCAGGGGTTCGCCTAGCATAGGAGTGGAGTCTTCAGGAAAGGAGATTGCTCCGCCCATAGCCTCAATCTCAATGTGGTAGGGATCGCTGTACATGAGCGGAATTTCGTTATACCACTCCACTACGCCGACGGCCTGACAATAGTACATCTTCAACGGGTCGGTGTAGAACTCCCGTGTAGTGACTTCGGTAATGTTCAGGCACAAGGGGCTGAAGATGGCAAAACTGCCCTGCAGCCGATCGGGTTCTTGGAAACTCCATATCTTGATGGAGCGCTCCAGGGGTGTCATCGGCTCGCTGGCCACCTTTTGCTTCATCTTCTCCACTAGCTCGTCAATACGGCGTTCAATCTCGGAGTGGGTGATCATGGTGTCATCCCTTTCAATGCCTTAACCAATCCGCTGGCCACTTTTACCGCCTCGGCAGCATTGGAGGCGTAAGCGTCCGCATGTGCCCAAGGCACCATGCCCGGCCCCACTGAAGCTCCACCAATCAGATATTTGACTTTGTCACGCAGGCCGGCCTCAACAAGGGCTTCCGCTATTTGGGGGAGGCGTTGGGCAGTGGTCGTCATGTAGGCCGAGGCAGCCACAATTTCGGGTTGAACTTCCTGCACCTTTTCCACAAATTTCTCGGCTGGTACATCCACACCGAGGTCATGCACCCGAAAGCCTGCTCCAGTTAGCATGGCACACACGAGACGCTTACCGATGTCGTGGATATCCCCTTCCACGGAGCCAATCACGACCACACCGGCCAATTCGACGCCCACTCTCTCTATCTCTGGGATCACTTTATCTACCGCTGCAGTCATTGCTTCTGCACCAGCAAACAGCTCGGGCAGGAAGCATTCGCCTGTCTCATAGCGGCGCCCTAACTCGTGAGAGGCGGCGTTGATCGTCTCCAAAAGTTCGGCCGGCGTCGATCCTTCGGACAGTGCAGCTTGCGCTGCCTGACGAGCAGCTTCCTCGTCGCCTTCTACAATAGCATTGAACAGGGCCTCCAATTTCTCCATCGTGTGACTGGCGATGTTCGCCTTACGGCTTGACCGCCTCCCTCCTTTCTCTAAGGCATCTGAAGAACAGCCCGCATCTCACTGACGCAGAGCACGACACGAACAAATTGCCACGCTCGGCGTGCGTCTTCCATGACCTCAACTTCATCTATGTTATGTATGGTCAGCAGCGTTAAGAAGCGTGCTCATATCATCTCCCTAACGAGCAGCAGTTAGTGCTCCTTCACATAGGGAACACAAAGGGCCGAGGGCGCAGACGAAGCGCCTGCACGGCTTACCAAGAAGAGGACGGTAGCAATGTACGGGAGGCTCAACAGCAGTTGCGGCGGCACAAGGGCTATCCCCAGTGACTGAATGTGCATCTGGAGCGCATCCACAATGCCAAATAAGAAAGCGGCGCCTAGAGTGGTAACTGGGTTCCAGCGTGCGAACATGACAATAGCAATGGCAATGTATCCCCGTCCAGCCACAATGGATTCTTTGAATAGGTTCAAATTGGCTAAGGACAGCGTCACACCGCCTATGCCGCTTAGCATCCCGCCCAAGATGACACAGATGTAACGGGTGCGCGCAATGTCGATTCCCACCGCTTCTGCTCCGCGCGGGTCCTCCCCTACGGCTGATACACGCAGCCCAAAAGTAGTCCTGAAGAGCGTCACATACACAATGGGGACAAGCGCCAACGCCACATAGACGAGGGCATGATGGGAGAAGAGCAAAGGGCCTAGAAGCGGAATCTTGCTCAGTAGAGGGATTTCAATTTTGGTGAAGGGCACAGCGCTGGGCGGGAGCATCGGAAGGCCGAAGATGGCGCGGTTCAGAAAGGTGACAAGGCCTTGCGCCAGTAAGTTGATGGAGATACCACTGACTACTTGATCGGCCCCCATGGTGATGCTCAAATAGGCATGAATCAGGCTAAGCAATCCACCGCCGATCATGGCCGTCAAGAGGCCGATCCAGGCGTTGCGACTAAAATAGGACCCCAAGAAGCCACACAGTGCCCCAAAGAGCATCATGCCCTCAATGCCGATGTTGAGGACACCCGACCGTTCCGCAAACAGCTCCCCTAGCGCGGCAAAGAGCAGAGGAGCAGCCAGGCGCACGCCCGCCCCTAGCACGCTACCGAGAAAAGCAACTGTTAGCATTTGCTCCCAGAACATGTGCTGCCTATGCCTTTAGATCAAGGATGCGCCGGCGGCGCAGCAGCACCTGGCGCGCCAACACGAAGATGACCACCAGCCCCTGCAGCAGGTAGATAGTCGCGACAGGAACGCCTACAGCGCGCTGCATGGCCTCCGCCCCCACCATGAGTGCACCGAAGAAGAGCGCCGAGAGTATCACCCCCAGGGGGCTCAACCCACCAAACAGGGCAACAGCAATCGCTAAATAGCCGTATCCCGGTGAGATACCTTCCAGCAGATAACGGTGCACACCGGTTACCTCGCTCATGCCGGCTATGCCTGCCAGCCCACCGCTCAAAACCATGGCCAGTGTGCTGATCAAGGGCACATTGATCCCCCCATAGCGCGCCGCCTCGGGATTCTCCCCTGTAGCCTTGATGGAATACCCTACGGTTGTGCGCTCAAGCAAGAACCAGACGGCCACGGCGGCCACAATTGCTATAAGGAAGCCCGCATGGATGCGCGTTTGGGGGATGAGACGAGGAAGAACGGCCGAATCAACAATGCGAGGCGTCTGGGGCACCGGGATCAGGCGTGAGTTATCCCTGAGGGGACCGGATACTAGGAAGCTGATGAGGAAAGCTGCGAGATAGTTCATCATGATGGTAACCACAATTTCATTAGCGCCACGTCTTGCACGCAGATAGCCAGCAATAGCGGCCCACAGCCCTCCGCACGTGAACCCGCTTAGCAAAGCAAGCAAGACATGGACGACGGGGGACATCGGCGGGAGATAAATGCCCACTAAGGCTGCCCCTAGAGCGCCTAAGTAGAATTGACCCTCGCCCCCAATGTTCCACATCCCTCCCCGGAAGGCTACCGCAATACCAAGTCCGATCAGGATCAGAGGGGTCGCTCTTACCAGCGTCTCGCTGATACCGTTGATACTTCCCACTGAGCCTTCCAACAGAGCTCTGTAAGCCCTCAAGGTATCTAAGCCGGCGGCAGCGATCATGAAGCCAACCACGACCATAGCGGCTAAGATTGCGAGCAAACCGACCCCTAGCTCGCGCAAGTATCCAGCAACAACACTAAGCAATAGGCGCGGCAGTCGTGACAAGCCCTTGACCAATCGCCCAAGAGATGGAGAGGAGATAAAATGCTGTTGTATTCCGCTCATCCCGCTCTCGTAATCACTCTACTTTTCTGTGCCCGGAATTAGACCACACCGGCCATCATCAATCCCAGCATCTCAACAGTGGCCTTATCGCAGGTGACGTGGCCAACCACCCTACCCATGTACATCACGGCGATGCGATCACTGAGGTCCATGATCTCATCCAGGTCCGCAGAGACAAGCAGGATGGCGCATCCCTTGTCTCGTTGCTCAATAAGCCGTTTGTGGATGAACTCGCGTGCCCCTATGTCTAAGCCGGCAGTGGGGTTAACAGCGATGATCAGCCTGGGCTGACGTGCTAGCTCACGTGCCACTATAAGCTTCTGTAGGTTGCCTCCCGACAACTGTCTGGCAACCACTCGACTGCTGGAGGCACGGATATCGTATTGTGTCATAAGCTGGTTGGCATACTGCATGATGGCTGTGGGCCGCAAAATGCCCTTTTGGGCAAAAGGAGCGTCCCAATGCATGCGCAGAATGGCATTATGAGCCACCGTGAAGTCGGGAAGTGTAGCCGTCTGCCAGGGGCGATCGGGAATATAAGCCACACCACGCTGAATAATCTGCCTTGGTGAACAACGGGTAACATCCTCTCCAGCAATCTCTATCCGGCCGGCAGTGACGGGATGCAGACCGGTAATAGCTCCAACCAGTTCCGTTTGGCCATTGCCGGCGACCCCTGCAATCCCTAAAATCTCCCCTTCACGGACTTCAAGGCAAATCCGATGTAAGGCCTGCTGTCCTCTAGTCCCTAATGCGCTTACCTCTTCAACCCTCAGCACTACATCTCCCGGGGTACAAGGGCGGCGCTCCACGTGCAAAGAGATCTCGCGGCCTACCATCATGCGGGCGAGTTCATGCTCGGTGGTCTCACAGGCATTTACTGTGCCTACCACCTTCCCCCGACGTAAGACGGTGACCCGCTGGCAGAGCGCCATCGTCTCCTTCAGTTTATGAGTAACAAAGATGACGGATTTGCCCTTCCCGGTCAGCATCTTGATCGCCTCAAACAGGCGCTCGGCTTCCCCCGGTGTGAGCACAGAGGTGGGTTCATCCAAGATCAGCAGTTCCGCTCCTCGGGAGAGCGCACGGATGATCTCCACCCATTGTTGAGTACCCGCATCCAGACGGGAAACCTTAACATGCGGGTCGATCTTCACGCCCAATTGTTGCGAGAGATCGCGCACAATGCGTTCGGCCGCTGAAGCATCAAAGAATGGCTCGTGAGGGGTTCTTTGCCCTAATAGGATGTTTTCCGCCACCGACAGGGTGGGGATCAGTGTAAAGTGCTGGTGCACCATGCCTATGCCGTGTTCAATAGCATCGCGGGGATTGCGGAGGCGGAGGGATTTTCCTTTCCAGATGATCTCTCCTCGATCGGGGGAGTAGACACCATACAGGATATTCATGAGGGTGGTCTTGCCGGCACCATTCTCACCCAGAAGCGCATGGACCTCCCTCGCTTCCACCTCAAGATCGATAGAGTCATTGGCCACGACTCCCGGGAAGTGCTTGGTGATCCCGCACATCTGCAACATAGGCATCTTACCTTGCACCAGTGCCCGGTCGAGAAAGGGGAGGAGAGGGCAGGAGAGTCCTGCCCTCTCGCCGAGTCCTACTCGTACACTTCTTCAACGACGATCTCGCCGTTGATGATGGCCTGCTTGGCCTCCTCAACTTTAGCCCTTATCTCAGGAGGCACGTTCTCGTTCATGAAGAGGTCAACAATGCCCGAGGCCAGGCCGGGGCGCTCAACTTGCCCTACAAATTGGCCTTTCACAACAAGCTCAATCTCGTGTTTGATCATGGTGACGAAGTCGGGCAGGATTGAGGCGATCATCTGCGGCGGGGCAGCATCACTATCCAGCCCCACGTAGCTGATTACGGGGATGTCATGTTCCTGACAAGCTTCCAGGACACCTAGCCCCGAACCGGCAGCCTCATCCAATAGAATGTCTGCACCGTTGTTGATGAGCGCCAGTGCAGTCTCCTTGCCAGCAGCCGGGTTGCCCCAGTCGCCCACATAGGAGATCAGGACCTGAGCATCGGGATTGACCGACGCCACACCTTGCTTAAAGGCATTGAAATTGGCGATCAAGTTGGGCAACTCCACACCACCGACAATCCCGATGATGTTGGATTTGGTCATCAGGCCGCACAGCACCCCTGCCAGGTAGTGGCTCTCAACCTCACGAGGATAGAACGAGGCCACATTTTCAGCAGAGAGATAGCCGTTAGTGACGGCAAACTTGGTTTCAGGAAACTCCGGCGCAACGGCCATCATGGGGTCCATGAAGGGGAAGCTGTGTCCGATGATGAGGTCATAGCCCTGACTGGCATAGTCACGAACGGCTTGCTCCATATTGGGAACAGGCACATCCTCCGAAAGAGCCCCTTCAATGCCGAATTCCTCTTCAGCAGCCAGCAACCCTTGATACGCTGTTGCATTCCAGCCCGTATCGGCCAGCGGCCCGTAGAGGAGCAGGGCTACCTTGATCGGCTCCTCAGTGACGGGCGGAGTGGAGGGAGCTGCTTGACACCCCGTGGAGAACATCACGAGGACAAGCAACAGCAAGGATATTGCGCTGCTCAACTTAAGTCTAGCCTCCATGGGAATATCCTTTTACTCCGATGCGATTGTCTCAATGTTAAACTCTTGCAACCATCAAGGATGTAAGACGTCAACCCGACGTACAACCTGAAGGTTGATAAAGTTATGGGTGAAATGCTCTACGGAGAAGAAGATAGGTCGTTCGTCGTAGTTGTATCCTACATCCTCGCTTACCAGAACCGGACTACAGGGATCGAGATCGGCAAAAACCTCCGGCAGGTCCAAATTACCTGCTACATCGGCACGGATATAGGAGATGTAGTATTTAACCGGCTGCCCACAACGCTCTGAAAAGAACTCTAAGAAGGGCTGGGTGGTGAAAGTTTCATCCGCCAGCTCATCGGGGGAGATGCATCCTTCGTACACCCAGAGCGGTATATAGTTAATCACGTAGATGACGGGCTTCCCGTCGGCAGTGAACACCTTCCTAACCTTTAAGACCTCGCTTGCGGGGGGGATAGCTAGCGCCTGAGCCAACTTTGTGTTTGCAGGGATAGTCTCCACGCTCAGCGTGAAGAAATCGGGCTTGCAGCCATGCTCGGCGATGCGCTGGAATAAGTGCACGAACCTGTTGAGTGGGTTCCCAACGCCCGACAAATTGGTTACGTAAGTCCCATCCCCGGCTCTGCGACTGATGAGGCCATATTCAGCCAATTTAGAAAGCGCTTGACGTACAGTAGCGCGGCTTACGCCAAACTCGGCAGCAATACGGTTTTCAGGGGGCAATTTGCTCCCTGGTGGATAGGTGCCACGCCTGATGCTCGCCATCAGCGTGTAAAGAACCAAATCAGCCAGCGAAGGGTTGTGTTGTCTTGGCATAGTAATCTGCACCTACATACAGGGGGATCTACAACTTGCTCCCGGCCCTCCCTGCATGTGCTTGTAGGGGATTACTAACAACCTACAACAGGCGGTCAAGATAGAGACTTTTACCCACCTGCGACGGTGTAAAGTTAAACGGCTGCCATTTAACTACAATATAGCATACATTTTTGAGCGCAGTCAATACCCTTCACTTGAGAGAGCGGGCACATAGTGGGAATCTGGGCGAGGTACGCCCGCTGGGGCATCAGCGTAGATGAGCGCAAGGCAATGTGGGCTCCGCCGTGGCGAGCATGTGCTGGTCTGGGCATACAGGCGGCGCGGAAGCACCCTTTACCTTTGTGCTTCAACAGGGGAAGTGGAAGGCTAAGGATGGAGTGGCCTCGTTCCCTATCCCTAGCCCTTCCTCAACGTCGACAGGGCCTCATCTGCTGGGCGTCTCCTCCCCCGTGCCGTGGGAGAGGGGCGGGGTGAAAGTTCCCTTTAGCAGGCTGATGATCAGGTCGTAGATCAGGGCGAGATACTCGTCAAGGTCGAAGACCGTCTCGTCGATCAGGTGCTGGAGCGCGGCTCCTTCCATCAGTGAGACAAAGATGGCGGGCACGAGATGCGCATAGCGGGGACTGAAGACCCCCTCGTGCACCCCGCGCTCCACAATGGCCGCGATGTCCTGCCGCCACACCTCGTACATCCACTGGATTTTAGGGCGGATACGCGGGTCAATCATCCCCTGACCCCAGAAATCAAAAAAGACCTCCTCCAGTTCGGGCCGCTGGGTGAGGACCCAGCGCTGTTGGTCGCAGAAGATGCGCAACATCTCCTCCGG
Source organism: Anaerolineae bacterium (assembly GCA_034434955.1). Classification (GTDB taxonomy): domain Bacteria; phylum Chloroflexota; class Anaerolineae; order Aggregatilineales; family UBA3940; genus DAOTYL01. The sequence continues at coordinate 9,122 of DAOTYL010000242.1, forward strand.
CCCCAATGTGGAGGCGGCTAACCGACGGCGGCGGTCTTCGTCAAAGGCCCGCTCCATCTCGTCCAGCAGCGCCAGCAGCAGGTCGGCTTTAGAGGCAAAGTGATAGTGCAGTGTGCCCTGGCTGATCCCCGCC
>DAOTYL010000243.1:0-30864 GCA_034434955.1 Anaerolineae bacterium
GGGGCGTCTGGTTGATGAGGCCTGTTACTGAGGCTGTTAGCCCTTCAGGAACAGGGTCATTTTGGTACCGCAGACAGAACAAACGCCCTTGGCCATCTTGCGACCGTTAGCGGTCGTCACGACCTGCACGTCCTTCATGGGGCGTTTGGTCTTCTCCTTGACGCAGAATCCGACGTATTCGGCCACGGTTGATACCCTCCTGAAAAGTGATAGGCGAACCTTATGGCCTAGATTACACGATCTTTATTTTCTGCGCAACGCAAGCGAGAGGGGCGCAAAAAGCACCGCTCAGGCGGTAGGGATGCCTTTGGGCCGCAGCACACCTGCCTTGATCAGCTTATTCTCCGCCACGTGCGCCGTCTCGCGCATGCTATCTTCAATATAGGGATAGGCCAGCCAGGCGTTGCCTATGCCGAACAGCGCACCGGTCAGCACGCGCAGGAAGGGCGTGCTCTCACGAACGGGGTAGAAGGGCAGGCCAAAGCCGTTAAACGGCGGATTGGCGAAGTACTGGCTGAGGCCGTCCAGGCCGATGGGCACGAGGGCAATAAGCACGTAGGCCCAGAAAGGCAGGTAGGGGACTTTGATCCCCCGCGCCTTGAGGACGATAAACAGCAGGCCGAAGAGCGCAATGCTGGCGTAGATCGCCACGTCACGCTCGCAGAAAGCAACCTTCCAGCCCATGCGCGGGCTGCCTTTGAACTGTTTGGCGGCCAGAATCAGGTCGGCGTCCAGCGTGGTGACATCCACGCCGTCAAAGAACGGCTCTTGACTGGCATACTGCTCAAAGCTGCCGATGGGCAGGCCGGCCCGTGCGCGAGGATAGACGGTTTGCTCGCCAAAGAGGAACCATGAGCGGAAGGCAAACTGATGGCACACCGGGCTGTACAAGGCGTAGATGGCGTTGGCGATGTCGGTGGCACCTGCCTGCATGGCCACAGGAGCCAGAAAAGGAACGCCCGCATACAGGCCAACGAGGAGCGTCAGCACGGCTGCCCAATGACGGGCGAAGCCCAATATCAGCCGATCGAGGGCAAGCACCACCTTGCGCCGCCAGCCGGTGACCTTCCTAGATGCCGCATGGATATCCTCGGCTTTGGCCCGCATGAGCGCCACCAGCAGCGCTTCGCGCTCGATGGGCGCTTCCAGCCGTGTGGAGCCAATGTCTATCACCGGAATGCGGTCAAAGAGAGCCTGCTCCAATGCGGGGTCGTCGGTGATGTCGATCTCCGTCAGGTGCAGGGAATTGGCACCCAAGACCACGTGGGCTATCTCCAGCAGCTCGGCGCGGGCCTTATCGCACAGCCCACAGCCCGGCTTGGTGTAGAGGGTCACAGCTAGGGTCATTTTGCGCCACTCACCAGATTCACCAGCCAGCGGTCAACCGCAATGGCGAGGTCGGTGCTGCCCGCAAAGCGGGCAAAAAAGGACTGCATCGTGCCACTGAAGACCAGCACGCCGATCAGCAGGAGGAAAAGGCCGCTCGCTATTTCAATGGGGCGCATGAACCTCTGAATCTTGCGCAGGTGGGTGACGGCGCGGTCAAGCAGGAGGGCGGTGAGCAGAAAAGGGATGCCTAGCCCCAGCGCATAAGCGCTGAGCAGGATGGCAGCACGCCCCACTGAGCCGGTGCTGGCGCCAAGCGTCATCATGGCGGCGAGGATCGGCCCTAAACAAGGCGACCAGCCCGCAGCGAAGGTGACACCCATAAGGGCCGACCCCAAAAAACCCCACTCCGGATGGGGCACAGCCTGCCGCCGCGTATCGTAGTAGAGGAAGGGGATGCGGATCACGCCCATCGTGTGCAAGGCAAGGATGATGATCAGCAGCCCGCCGATGCGCAGAATCCAATCGCTGGCACGCAGAAAGCGGCGCGAGAACTCGCCAATGGCCCCTGCGCTGATGCCGATCACTAGCACGAAGATCAACGAGAAGCCGAGGACGAAGAAGACGCCGTGTAGAAAGACCATCCAGCGTGAGGGTCGGGCCGGGGCCGGCGCACCCCCTTCAGCAGCTGCCACTAGCGAAGCGCTGACTGTGTTGGCCGCTTGGCTGGTCAGGTAGCCGATATAAGCCGGAACAAGCGGCAGCACACATGGCGAGACAAAAGACAACAGCCCGGCCAGCATGGCCAACGGCAGCGTCACGTTTGACGGATCGATCATGCGGATTCTGCCTCTCTATATGGGTCGCGTCCCCCTCAACAAACCTTGACGTCTCGACGGGCTACATCCTTACCCTTGTTGGGGGTTTTCCTCATCGGCGAGGGCGGCCTCCAGATGGGCGAGGCGCGCTTCCAACACAGCCTCACGGCGGCCCATAACGATCAGCAGGCCGATGATGACCCCGCTCCAGAGGACAATGTTCGCGATCATGATGGCGATCAACATGCGTGTTGCCCCCTTCAGAACTTGGAACGGCAAGCGTGCCTCCGCCTTCAGAGGCTGACTTTTATCGCAAATCTCCGATTTTGGCAACTGGCCACATGGCGAGGGAAGGAAGAACAGCATTGCAGAAGGAGCGAAGCAGTGCATTTCCTCCCCTTCGTCCCTCCGCGATCCAAAGGGGCAGCGGGAAATTGATCCTTTGCTTCCCGCCGGGGATAATCTCCCGTATGAGGCCCTCTCGCGTAACCGTTGGGTTGTTCGCTGCGATCCTGCTGCTAGCGGGATGCCGCCCACCGCATATCTCAGACGGCGCCACACCTACGCTGTGGCCGGCTACGGAGGATACAGATGGCGCCCCCACATTCGCGCCGACACCTTCCGTACAGCCCTCGCCTGCCCCTACATCCACCCCCGACCTGCCTGATGGCTGGCAGGAGTACAGCAGCGCGGACCTGGGGCTGAAGGTATACGTCCCTCCCAGGTGGGAAGCGAGACCATTTGACGCGCATCACCTGGAGGTGCGCGAGATTGACAGCATAGGCTGGCTGGAGATCGGCGTGGTGGACGAAGCCAGCGAGGCCGAGTGGGGGTTGGATTACCGCCCCACCATGCGTGCCGATGAGCTGATGGACATCCTGCTGGCGGCACTACGCCAGAACGGCGACTTTGAGGAGGCCCGTCCCCTGCTCACGCGCGAGGGGCGCACGGCGCGGGTCAGCACGGGGACATATGCCGTGTTGAACGAACGCTTGCTGATCGGGGTAGTCAGCCTGCGGGAGCGGGCCATCATCGTCATCGGGCACGGCAGCGAAGGGGCTGCCGACGCGGACGAGGAGTGGGAGCGCCTAGCCGCCATCTATGAGCGCATCGTGTGGAGCATCACCCCGCAGGGCGAGTAGGGTTTCCCCTCGCAAGACCTCACCCCCCTACCCCCTCTTGCTTCACCTCCGGCGACCGTAGGTCACTAAGAGAGGGTGGCGGCCCGCAGGGCCAATGGGGGGTGAGGTGGAAGGAATCGTTATTTGCCTAATCTGGCCTTGAAGGCCGCCGTGAGCGCAGGCACCACCTTGAACAGGTCGCCTACGATACCGTAGCGGGCCAGTTTGAAGATCGGCGCCTCGGGGTCCTTGTTGATGGCCACAATCACCTTGCTGGTGCGCATACCGGCTTGGTGCTGCACCGCGCCGCTGATGCCGCAGGCAATATACAGGTCGGGCGAGACGGTTTTACCTGTTTGCCCCACCTGATGCTCATAGGGGATCCAGCCCGCATCCACAGCAGCACGGCTGGCGCCCAACGCCGCGCCCAGCACGTCGGCCAATTCGCGCAGGGGGGCGAAGCCCTCCGGTCCGCCCACGCCGCGCCCACCGGAGACGATGATAGCCGCATCGGTGAGGCTGACAGCGCTGCCTGTCGGCTCAAACCCCGTGACTTTGGTGGCGATCTGATCTTCCGTCAGCGCCGCGTTGACCTTTTCAACCTCACCCTTGCGGGCCGGATCGGGTTGGGCAGCGGGGAAGGCGCGCGTGCGGACGGTGAGCATCTGGGGGCCATCGCCCACCACCAGCACCTTGGCCATCAGCTTGCCGGAATAGACCGGCGTGGTGGCTTCGACCTTGCCGTCCTTCAGTTCCGCGCCGACCACGTCGGAGATCAAGCCGGCCTCCAGATCGGCGGCCACAGCCGCCATGACATCGCTGCCGCGTGTGGTGGCGCCGGCAAGGATGACGGCGGGCTGACGCTCTTTGGCCAGTTGACCCAACAGCGCAGCGTAAGGATCAAGCCGAAACTCGGCCAGCGTGGCATCTTCGCAGACGATGGCCCTGTCCGCGCCGCGTTGGATCGCTTCCTCGCCCAACGCTGCCGCATTGGTGCCGAACACAAGCGCCGTCAGCGGCTGACCAAGGCCGTCGGCAAGGGTACGGCCCAACCCCAACGCCTCCCATGAGACATTGGCGGCCTTGCCGCCTTGCTGCTCGATGAAAACCCAAATGCCGCTCATGCTACACCACCTTGTCCGCGATCAGTTTGTCCACCAGCAGCTGCGCCGCCTGTTCCGGCGTCTCTGCCTCAATGAACTCGCAGGCGCCCTCGCGCGGCGGCAGGGCGTAAATCTGTGGCCATTGCACTTTGGGCCGCAGGGAAGCATCTAGCCCGAGGTCTGCCGCACTCCACACCGGAATCTCGGCGCGGGAAGCCTTACGGATGCCCATGAACGAGGGATAGCGCGGCTCGTTGATGTCCTTCACCACGCTGATCACAGCGGGCAGCCGGCTCTCAACGATCTGTTTTCCCTCCTCCAGCAGCCGCTCCACCTTGATCGTGCCACTGCCGAAATCGATCTCCAGAATTTTGAAGACGTAGGTCAGGGTGTTCCAGCCCAACCGTCGCCCGACCTGCACCGGCGTTTGGCCGGTGCCGCCGTCGGTTGTCAGCTTGCCGAAGATCACCAGCCCCACGTCACCCATCTTTTTGATAGCCTCGGCCAGCGCCCGTGAGGTGACGAGCGTATCCGCGCCTTTGAAGAGAGGATCGCTGATTAAGATGGCCTCATCTGCCCCCATCGCCAGCGCATGCTTGAGCGCCTCTTTGGTAGCCTCCGTGCCCAGGCCCAGTACGGTGGTGGTGGTAGCCACGCCCCGCTCTTTGAGCAGGATAGCCTCTTCCACAGCGTACTCATCCCAGGGGTTGATCACGAGTGGCGCGTCCCCCCAGGTGACCTCGCCGCTTGGCGTCACCTCAACCTTGGCCGCTGTATCGGGCGTCTCTTTGGTGCAGACTACGATGCGCAAGGTCGTATCCCTCCACTGGATGTGAAACCGATCGTTGTTGCGGCTTTATTGTACCATAAAACCGACCGATCGGTAGATTTTTTGCTCTCTCCCAAAAGGGGACAGAGGGGAAGAGGCGTCGCATCGTGCATTGCTCTCGCTATGGCTATCCGTTACAATCGGCTGCAGCATGGACCTGATTCTGACCCACGAAAACGCCGACTTTGACGCAGTGGCCTCGCAGCTGGCTGCGCATAAGCTGATGCCCGCCGCGCTGCCGGTGCTGCCGCATCGGCTGAACCGCAACGTGCGTCATTTTCTGGCCCTCTATTGGGACGAGCTGCCCTTTGTGGAAAGCAAAGACCTCCCCAAAGAGGCGGTCAAGCGGGCCATCATCGTCGATTCGCAGACTGTCCCCACGTTGCGCGGCATGAGCGAGCAGACCGAGGTGCTCATCATCGATCACCACGCTGCCCGCGATGCGCTGCGCCCCGGCTGGCAGATCACGCTGGACGAGACAGGAGCAACGACCACGCTGTTGACCGAGCGGCTGCGGGCCGAGCGCGTGCCACTCTCGCCGATTGAGGCCACCCTGCTGCTGCTCGGCATCTACGAGGACACCGGCTCGCTGACCTACGGTTCCACCACGCCGCGCGATGGCTACGCCGCCGCATGGCTACTGGAGCAGGGCGCACTGCTGGATGTGGTACGCGAGTTCCTCAATCACCCCTTGAGCGACGAGCAGCAGGCGCTCTACGAGCAGTTGGAGGAGAACGCCCGCTTCTACGACATTGAGGGCAACGCGGTGGTCATCGCCAGCGCCGCCGCGCCGCACTACAGCGAGGAGATCGCCACGCTGGCCCACAAACTGCGCGATCTGCTCGATCCGGCGGCGCTCTTCGTGCTGGTGGACCTCGGCACGCACATCCAGATGGTGGCCCGCAGCGCGGTGGATGCGCTGGACGTGGGCCAGATCGCCGAGCATTTTGGCGGAGGAGGGCATGGCCGCGCCGCGGCGGCTATCATCCGCGGGATGACGCCGGCCGAAGTGGAGAGTGAACTGTTGGCCGTGCTGCCACGTATGGTGCGCCCCAGCCTGACGGTGGCCGACCTCATGTCACGCGGGGTGCAGACGCTGCCGCCCACCGCACAGGTGCGTGAGGCGGCCAGACTGATGCGCCGCTACGGCCACGAGGGTTATCCCATCGTGCGTGAGGGGAAGGTGATCGGCTTGCTGACGCGCCGCGCCGTGGATCGGGCACTCGATCACGGTCTTGACGGCGTACGGGTGGAGCAGTTCATGGAAGCGGGCGAGTTCGCCGTGCACCCCGAAGATTCCATCGCCGACCTGCAACAGGTGATGATGACCAGTGGCTGGGGGCAGATTCCGGTGGTGGATCGGGAGGGGCACATCATCGGCGTGGTGACGCGCACCGATCTCATCAAGCACATGGGGCACGCCGCCCCGACCATCAGCCGCCGCGCCGAGATTGTGCGCCTCATGGAGCAGGCCCTGCCGCCGCTTGTGCTGGCGCTGGTGCGCGAGGCCGGGCGCACGGCGCAACAGTTGGGCGCCAGCCTGTACATGGTCGGCGGGGGTGTGCGCGATCTGCTGCTGGGCCAGCCCACACTGGACGTGGACTTTGTGGCGGAAGGCGACGCCATCGCGCTGGCGCGGACGCTGCGTGCCCGCTTCGGCGGCGAGGTGCATTCCCACGCCCGCTTTGGCACCGCCAAGTGGCTGCTCAACCGGGACACTTGGCAGGCTATCGCCGCCCAGATGAACGTTGTGAGCCATGCGGATGAGGCTCTTCCCACCCACATTGACTTTGCCACCGCCCGCACCGAGTTCTACGAAGCGCCCACCGTCCTGCCGGAGGTGGAGCGCAGCAGCATCAAACTGGATTTGCACCGCCGCGATTTCACCATCAACACGCTGGCCATCCGCCTGGACCCCCATGCCTTTGGGACGCTGCTGGATTTCTACGGCGGCGAGGAAGACTTGCGGCGGAAGCGTATCCGCGTGCTGCACAGCCTCAGCTTCATTGACGACCCTACGCGCATCCTGCGGGCAGCACGCTTTGAGCAGCGCCTGGACTTCCGCATCGAACCACGCACAGCAGAACTGATCGGTCACGCCCTGCCGCTTCTGGAGAAGGTCAGCGGCGATCGCATCAAGCATGAGATTGAACTGATCCTTGATGAGTGCGAGCCGGAGCATATCTTCTGCCGCTTAGACGAACTGGGAGTGTTGCGTGCGCTGCATCCGGCCCTCACCTGCGACGCCTGGACGGTGGCTGCCTTCCGTGCGCTGCGCTCCGCCGTGGAGCGCCCCCTGTGGCCGGAGTTGGGCAGTGGGTTTGATACCGAACTGCCTTATTTCGCACTGCTCACCTTCCGCCTGCCGCCGGAAGCCGTCCGGGCGCTATGCGTGCGTCTACATGTCCGCCGCCGCACAGCGAACGTGCTTGACATGGTGCAGGCACTGCGCCCCCATCTGCCCGACCTGCCCGGCGATCGGCGCCCCAGCCAGATTGATGCGCTGCTGGCGCCGGCTAACGATGAGGTGCTGGTGACGCTGTGGGCCGCCGCCCCCACCGCTAGAGCGCGGGAGGCCATTGTGGAGTACGCTCGCCGCCTGCGCCACATCAGGCCGATTGTCAGCGGCGCAGCGCTGCGCGAGCGCGGCCTGCGCCCCGGCCCACTCTACCGTACCATCCTGACCACGCTGCGCACCGCTTGGCTGGACGGCGAGATCACATCCGCCGAGCAGGAGCAAGCCCTGCTGGAGCGCCTGCTGGCTGCCATCGTATCGGAGGGAACCGCGTGAGTGCCCGTTCTTTGCCGCCTCTGCTTTACGGCGTTGTCATTCTACTGGTGATCTCTGCTGCGCTGGCCTGCGGGACGCTCACCGCGCTGCCCACACCCATCACCGACGATGCCTCCGTCATGTCTGTGCCAACGGCTACGCCGCCCTTTGCCGCGCCAAGCGTTGCGCCCATCACATTGCCGCCGCCGCAGCCCACACCTACCCCTCTTCCCACGCCCACCCCTCCTTATCCTTGGCTGGATGGCGAAGTGCGTGTCTATCCCGGGCCTCTGCACTACGCCGGCGATCGGCTGACGATTGAAGTAGTCGTGCACAACATTGACCGCCTGCCCACCGATCAACATGCCGTGCTGATGGTAGACAACACCCCTCTTCCTGTTGAGCCTATCGTTGCCCACAGCCCACTGCGCGACGACGTGCTGGTCTTCCGCTGGGCATGGGATACGAGCGATCAGGTGGGGCGCCACCGCTTGAAGGTCACCCTGCCGCTCAATCTGCGCGGTGAAGCCCTCTCGCTGGATTTCGCCGTCCAAATCCTGCCCGCCGATCTGCGCCCCCGATGGGAGCGCAACGCCCGCTGGATGCAGCAAGTCATCTCGGGCTGCTGCGTACTGAACACCATCAGCGGGACGGCGGCACACCGCGATGTAGACCTTATCGCCCAACAGGTTCAGCAAGCCATGGCGGAGGTAGAAGCACGGCTAGGGTTCCGTATGGGCGGCAAGCCGGTGCCCATCACGCTGATCGACAACGTGTGGGGCAACGGGGGCTATGCAGCAGAGGAGATCGTGCTGACCTACGTGGATCGCAGTTATGTGATGCCCGATCTTGCCACCACCCTGCGCCATGAGCTGACCCACTGGGCAATGCGTTGGCAGGGGAGCAACACCCCCGCCCTCCTCTCCGAAGGACTGGCGGTGGTAGTGGCAGGCGGGCATTACCGACCAGCGCCTATCGCCGAGCGGGCCGCTGCCCTGCTTGACCTCGGTTGGTACATCCCGCTGGCCGATTTGGCCGACAGCTTCTGGCAGCACCAACACGAGATCGCCTACATTGAAGCAGCCGGCCTCACCGACTACCTCATCACAACCTACGGCATGGAGGCCTTCCTCAGGATGTACCGCGCCGAGCAGCCCGATCGGGCAGGGGCGGCGTGGCTGGATGCAGCCCTACAGGATACCTACGGCCTTACCCTTGAGGAAGTGGAAACGCGCTACCGCACGTGGTTGGGCACCCACGCCGCAGGCACCCAACGTGAAGACCTGCGCCTGACGGTGTACCTCTATGACACCATCCGCCGCTATCAGGACCTTTACGCACCTTATCAGGAGGCGCTGCCATCTGCGGAGGAGGCCCGCGCTGCCGGACAGGTGGCGGAGTTCCTACGCGAACCGGCAGAGGTGGAAAACATCGCTCTAGAGTGCCTGCTGATCGCTGCACAGCGGGCACTGGAGGCGCAGCAATACGCACAGGCCGAGGCGATCCTCAATGCCTTCAACGCCACGCTGGACGATGGCAACTTTACCCGCGAATTGGTGAACGATTATGTTGCCGTTGCCCGCGCCGTGCGCGACGCCGGCTACGAAGCGCAGCAGATTCAGATAGTGGATCAGCAGGCTATCGTGGTGGCCATCCGAAACTGGCCCCGTCTGGAGACGTTGACGTTGACCTTCGACGGCACAAACTGGCAGGTCGGGCCGTGAGGGAGCAAGCACCTCGACTCGGCTTCAGCCGATCTAGCGGGTTGCGGGTGCGCACGCCAGCAGCGATCGGCGCACCTCCGCCAGTTGAGCATCTACATGGGGCGGCACCGTCGATTGATACACCAGTTCCGCTGCGCCGCGCAGCCACTCATCCACCGAGCCGACGGCAAAGGCCCACGCTTCCCCGTTTTGTGCGCGTATCAAACGCGCGGCCCAGTGCGCCGCAATGGTAAGATAGCGCAGGGGCACCCATACCCGCATGCGCTCCAGCATCTCATCCGCATCTAACAGAGGATAATGTTGCAACAGGGCGCGGTGTTGGTCTTTGTCCGCATACCACGTCAGGAAGACGCCCAAATCGGCCACCGGATGGTTGAGCGCCAACTCCTCAAAGTCAATCAGGCGCAGCGCCCCCTGCCGATTGACCATGAAATTGCCATGATTAGGGTCCCCATGCGTGGGGACGATCAGCCCCGTATCGTTGTTCTGCCCGCCCAGCGCCTCCAGAGTGTCAACCAACTCGCCGACGATGGCGCTCAGCACGCCCACCTGCTCCACAAGGCCGGCCTCCAGCCAGCGGGCCGTCACGGCCTCAAACCACCGCTCGCGGGCCTCGGCGAACAACTGCGCCAGCGGGCGGATGCGCTGGCGGTCGCTTTCGCTCAGGTTCTCCAGCAGGGTTTGGCGCAAGGGTTCGTGGCTGTGCAGGCGGGCGAAGAGCGCCACCGCCTCCACCATCCGCGCCTCTAACGCTTCGCGGGGGATGGGCTGCAGGGCAGCCTCCACAATGGCCGCACGTCCCTCCAACGCCGTACTGGCAGGCGTCAGACCCAGCACACGCGGCCCGACACGGGCCTCATGCAAAAGCGTGCTCATCCACAGGCGGTGCCAGCGTTCGGGATACTGTTCGGCGCTGCCCAGCAAATAGCGGATGTAGGCCCACGGCCGACCTTCTACATCCACACGCCAGACGTGCTTGGCCGCCCAGCGGCTCACCAGTTCAAAGTGCACCCGGCCGGGCGGTCTAGCGTCCAGCTCCACAAGCAGCGCTTGCAACATGGCAGGCGTGGCAGGGGCACGTCGTGCATGATTGCGGGATCGGGGGGTGTCACTCATGGCCTAATCAAATCGCCGCCGCATGATCAGCATCACCCAATCGCCCCTCTCGCGCTGCCCCAGGAGCTCCAGATCGGAGGCAGTGAGAGCAGCGATGACCTCCTCGGCCTGCTCGCGGATGATGCCCGAAAAGACCATCTTGCCGGCAGGGTAGATGGCATGTTGAAAGCCCAACGGGGCCAGTTCCAAGATGATCTTGGCCGTCAGGTTGGCCGTGCCAAAATCAAAATGGCGGGCCGAGGTGCGCACGCTTTCCAGCGAGCCGTGCAGCACCGTCACCCGATCCGCCACGCCGTTGCGCCGCACGTTCTCCTCGGCCACGCGCACGGCCACCTCGTCAATGTCCAGCGCCAGCACACGCGCAGCACCCAACTTGGCCCCTGCGATGGCCAAAATGCCCGACCCCGTCCCGATATCCACCATGCGCATCCCCGGCCTGACGAACCACTCACACGCTTCCAAACACATCTGCGTGGTGGGATGCGTGCCTGTGCCGAAGGCCATGCCCGGGTCCATCTCAATCACAATGTCCTGCGGGGTGGTTTCCACCTCAGCCCAGGCGGGCTTGATCACCAGGCGCTTGCCCACGCGGATAGGGTGATAGTGGCGCTTCCACGCCTCGGCCCAGTCCTCTTCCTCCACGATGCGGAAAGTAGGCGCAGGAATAGGGTATAGGCGGCCCAGATAGTACAGCGCCTCCTCGATCTGCCGTTGCTTCTCCGGTGTCTCGGCGCTCTCAAGAGGGAGGTAACCCTTGACGATCAGCGGCCCAGGCGGAAGCGGCTCATCGTTCCACACCTCGCCTGGGAACAGTCGCTCAAGTGCCACGCCCTGATGGACGTAGCGGCTCAGCACATCGGCGACGGCTTCCGCGCCTTCGCCGTCCACGGTGACCGCGATTTCAATCCATTTGGCCATCGTTGAGATGCTTGCTATTCCCCACCCAGCCAGTCCAGCACACGCTCAAAGAAGCCCTTTTCATTGGCGGGTGGGATGATCGGCTCGCCCAGGGTCTCGGCAAGGCGGCTGAACAGCTCGCGCTGCTCGGCGGTGAGCCGCTTGGGGATTTCCACCTCCACCATCACCTGCAGATCGCCGTAGCCGGTGTGAGTGCCATCGCGCCGCAGGCGGGGAACACCTTTGCCCTTGAGCACCAGCACTTGCCCAGACTGCGTGCCGGGTTCAATGACGAGGTCGGCTTCCGATTCGCCTTGTGGCGTGAGGATGGGGATTTTGATGGTGGTACCCAGCGCAGCCTGCGCCACGTTGATCTTGATCTTGAGGAAAAGATCGTCGCCGCGACGGCGGAAATACTTGTGCGGACGCACCGAAAGCAGGATATACAGGTTGCCGGGCGGCCCGCCGTTCACCCCCGGCTCGCCTTCGCCGTTGATGCGGATTTGCGTGCCCTGATCCACACCGGCGGGGATGCTGACCGTCATGCGGCGCGTCTCGCGCACTTGCCCCGTGCCGTGACAATTGCGGCACGGCGTGGCGATGGTCTCACCTGTGCCACCACATTCCGGGCAGGTGGTGATGTTGACCATCTGCCCGAGGAAAGTCTGGCGTACCGTGCGCACCTCGCCGGACCCTTGGCAGGTGCGGCAGCGCTGGGGACTGGTGCCCGGCTCAGCGCGGCTGCCTCGGCACACCGGACAAGTGGTCGTGCGCTGGAACTCAATCTCTTGCTCGCAGCCAAAGATAGCCTGCTCAAAGTCAATCGTGAGGCGGTATTGCAGGTCCTGCCCACGCCGTGGAGCGTGGCGTGTACGCGCTGCCGTGCGGAAAGAGGTTCCGAAGAACTCGTCGAAAATATCACCCAAACCGCCGAAGCCAAACCCGCTGAACGGATCGCCAGCCATCGTGCCGTCTACGCCCGCATGGCCGAAGCGGTCATAAGCGGCACGCTTGCGCTCGTCGCTCAGCACCTCGTAAGCCTCGTTGATCTCCTTGAACTTCTCGGCGGCGTCAGGGTCTTTGTTGACGTCCGGATGATACTGCCGCGCCTTGCGCCGAAAGGCACGCTTGATCTCCTCCGGCGTGCTATCGCGGGATACGCCCAGAACCTCATAATAATCGCGCTTACCTGCCATAGTTGAATGATCCGCCCGCCTCAAGCAGCGTTTTCCATAGAGGCTGATTATAGCGTAGGCGCAGCAAAGTCCAAACGAGGCTCACATTCTCTCGGCGGGGGGTGGGGAGAGAGCAGTAGCCGAAAGTCCCGAAGAGGTGGGAGGGGGATGGAAAGCCCCCCTCTCCCATCAGCGAAGCGCCGAAGAGGGGGGCCAGGGAACGAGGCCGGGATGCGTGTACTACTCTACGACCTCACCCTCTACCACGTCCTCGCCGCCGGTGCTACGCCCATCGCCGGGCGCCTCACCGCCTGCCCGCTCGTACATGGAGGCACCCAGCGCTTGAACTTGCTGCATCAGGGTCTCCACCTCGCGGCGGATACGCTCGGTGTCCTCCGACTGGAGCACCTTCTTCACCGCCTCGATCTTCTCCTGCGTCTCGCGCCTCACGTTGTCGGGGATGCGATCACCGTACTCGCGCAGCAGTTTCTCGGCAGTGTACACCGCATTGTCGCCGGCGTTGCGTGCTTCCTGCAACTCGCGCCGCCGGCGGTCCTGTTCGGCGTGCTCCTCCGCCTCGCGGATCATGCGCTTGATCTCTTCCTCCGTCAAGCCACTGGAGGCGGTGATGGTGATCTTCTGCTCGCGCCCCGTCGCTTTGTCCTTGGCCGAGACGTTTAAGATGCCGTCGGCGTCAATATCAAAGGTGACCTCAATCTGCGGCACGCCGCGCGGCGCAGGCGGGATGCCGTCCAGAATGAAGCGGCCCAGCGACTTGTTGTCGGCAGCCATAGGACGCTCGCCCTGCACCACGTGAATCTCCACCTGCGTCTGGCCATCGGACGCCGTGCTGAAGATTTGGCTGCGGCGCACAGGGATGGTGGTGTTGCGCTCAATGATCGGCGTGGCCACGCCGCCCAGCGTCTCCACGCTGAGGGTCAGCGGCGTCACGTCCAGCAGCAGGATGTCCTTCACATCGCCGCGCAGCACCCCCGCCTGAATGGCCGCACCCAACCCCACCACCTCATCGGGGTTGACGCCCTTGTGCGGCTCCTTGCCGAAGAACTCCGCTACCGCACGCTGCACGGCGGGCATGCGCGTCATGCCGCCCACCAAGATGACCTCGTCGATGTCCCTGGGGGTGAGGCCCGCATCCTTGAGCGCCTGACGGCACGGCTCCAGCGTGCGCTGGATGAGGTCCTCGGTGAGTTGCTCTAGCTTGGCGCGGGTCAACGTCATCACCAGATGCTTCGGCCCGCTGGCATCCGCCGTGATGTAGGGCAGGTTGATCTCGGTCTCCAGCTTGGTGGAAAGTTCCTTCTTGGCGTTCTCCGCCGCCTCCTTCAAGCGCTGAAGGGCGGGCTTATCCTGACGCAGGTCAATCCCCTCCTGCTTGAGGAACTCGTCGGCGATCCAGTCGATGATACGCTGGTCAAAGTCATCGCCGCCCAGATAAGTGTCGCCGTTGGTGGCACGCACCTCGAAGACACCTTCGCCGACATCAAGGATGCTGATGTCGAACGTGCCGCCCCCAAGGTCGTAGACGGCGATGGTCTCGTCCTTCTTCCGGTCCAGCCCATAGGCCAACGAGGAAGCCGTCGGCTCGTTGATGATGCGCAGCACCTCCAGGCCGGCGATGCGCCCAGCGTCCTTGGTCGCCTGACGCTGGCTGTCGTTGAAGTAGGCAGGGACGGTGATCACCGCCTGCGTGATCTTTTCGCCCAGATAGGCCTCGGCGTCGGCCTTGATCTTCTGGAGGATCATGGCCGATATCTCCGGCGGCGAGTACTCTTTGCCGCCCATCACCACACGCACATCGCCGTTGGGGGCTTTGGTGATCTTGTACGGCACGATTTTGCGGGCGCGTTGCACTTCCGGATCGTCAAACTTGCGCCCCATGAAGCGCTTGATGGAAAAGATGGTGTTCTCGCTGTTCACCACAGCTTGCCGCTTGGCCATCTGCCCCACCAGCAGTTGGCCATTCTTGTCAATCGCCACAACAGAAGGGAAAAGCCGCCCCCCCTCTGCGGACGGGATCACCACAGCCTCGCCGCCTTCCATCACGGCGGCCACGGAGTTAGTCGTCCCTAAGTCAATGCCAATGATCCTAGCCATAACCTCTGTCGCTCCCCTCTCTAAAGATTATTCGCGCTGTTGGCAGTGCCTTTGGCGCTGCTCGATTCCCGTTACTCCTCTTGTTGCCGGGCTGCCACAACCACCATGGCCGGGCGCAGCACACGATCGCGGATCAGATAGCCCTTGCGCACCACTTCTACCACATGGTCGGGGTCGCCCGACCCATCTGCACGCTGCATGACCGCCTCGTGATGTTGAGGGTCAAAGGGTTTGCCCAGGGCGTCGATCTCTTCCACCTCCAGCTTTTTCAACATCGCCTGTAGCTTGCTGTAGATCAGGCAGATGCCGTTGACCCACTCATCCTCCTTCAAATGCCCCGGCAGGGTCTGCATGGCGCGATCGAAGTCGTCCAAGATGGGCAACAGGTGCTTCAGGGTCTCCGCCCGCAGCACGATCTCCCAATCGGCCCGCTCGCGCTCCACACGCTTGCGGTAGTTGGCCAGCTCCGCACGGGCGCGTTGCCAGCCATCCAGATACTCAGCCGCTTGAGCCTGTGCCGCCTCCAGCTGCGCCGCAAGGTCAGCGCCGGGGGCACTTTGATCGGCGGGTGGCTCGGCTTGCTGCCCGTCTTCCTGCCCGGCCTGTGGGGTGGAGGAGTCCGGCTGCTCTACCAGTTGCTCGTCACCCACGTGCTGCTTCTCCATTTCGCAAAAGATAGCCGTGCTCAACCCCTTTTGGGGGTTATCAGCACCGAGTGCATTCTAACTAAGGCATATAAGATATACGTAAGAGCCGCTCCCCTTCTGACGCAACTCTAACGGTCGGGATACTTCGGCTGCTTGTCCTCGGGCGCAGCCCCGCCGTACAGATCGATCAGCAGATCGCTCATCAGCCCGGCCACGTAGCGTACCGCCGAGATGGCGCGGCCATAGTGCAAGCGGATCGGCCCCAGCACGCCCACCGCACCGGTGGCCTGCCCCTTCACGCCATAGCGTGAGAGGATCATGCTGATATGGCGCAACTCCTCCCAGCGCCCTTCCCCGCCGATCACCACCCGCACGCCCTGCACGTCAGGGGAGAGGGCCTCATTGAGCACTTCCTCCAGCAGGCTGCGCTCCTCCAGCAGGCGCAGCGTCTGCCGGGCGCCGATGCCGTCCACCTCGGCCAGTGCACGGCGCAACTCCTCGCGCTGCTGCGGATCGCTGATTGCCATGCGCTCGGCCAGATAATCGGGGTCCAGGATGTTCACCAGCCCGTCAATATGCACTACCTCGTGCCGCCGATCGGCCTTCTCCAGCGCCTCGGCCACCAGTTCCATGATCTCCTGCTCAAGGGTAGGCTGATGGGCAGCCAGCACACGCACTTGCTCACTGCGCTGCCCTAGACAGCGGGCCGTGATGCGCGCCGCCGTCTCGCTCAACACCTGTTGGGAGACCGGCTCGGCCAGCGTCAGCATCTGCTGACGTACATCGCCGCCTTCCAGCACCAGCACCATGAGCACCAAGCGCCCCTGCGTGTGGATGAGTTCCAGATGCTTGAAGCGTGCCTGCACGGCTTGCGGCGCAGTGACCAACGAGGCGCTGTGCACCACGTTCGCCAGCACCGAGGCCGCCAGCCGCAGCCACTGCTCGATGTCCGGCTCAGCCTGATGAAACTGGTGGTCAATCATGCGCTGTTCGGCAGGCAGCAGCTCGGTATCGCTGATCAACTTCTGCACGAAGTAGCGGTAGCCCGCATCGGTCGGCACGCGCCCCGCCGAGGTATGCGGCGCATAGATGAGGCCATGCTCCTCCAGCACGGCCATGTCGTTGCGCACCGTCGCCGGGCTGATCTTCAGCCCGTAGCCCTCTACCAGCGCCTTGGAGCTGACCGGAACGGGCGTCTTGACGTACTCGCGCACGACAAGGCCGAGGATATATTCCTGCCGCTTGGTGAGTTCTGTCACGTCATCTTACCTCAAATTAGCACTCTCGGAGCAAGAGTGCTAAACAGGCTATTATCTGATCCTATCACGCGCCACAGGGGCTTGTCAAACCGCCCGCTTGGGCGTCATGTGTGCCGTTCGCGGGTCGCCCGCTCAGAACACCACCACTCGCGTCGCTTGATGGCGCTCCTCGGTACGGGTGAGGTGATCAATCTCGTCGGGGGAAACGGTGGGGGTGCACCAACGAAAAATCCACTTTGCCGCATCGGGCGTCACATTGACGCATCCATGACTGCGCGGACGCCCGTAGTCGTTGTGCCAATAGGTGCCGTGAATGGCGATCCCGCTCAGGGTGAAGAAGCTGCACCAGGGCACGCCGGGCAGGTCGTAGGCATCATCGGCCTCCACACCGCCCCGCATATGGCGCGAGGCACGTTTGTAGCGGATGCGAAATTCCCCACGCGGCGTATGGAAATCGTGCGCCCGACCCTCATCATCTACAAAAGTCGTGCCGGTGGCGCAGCGCGTGGCAAAAACGGGCACATCATACTCGTAGCAGGTCACCGTTTGGGCACGCAGGTTCACCTCGATGCGCTTGTGCTGGGGCGGCACATCGGGCGAGATGGGGGCAAACTCCTCAGGGAGGATGCGCCGCACGTGCATCGCCTGCACCCAATACGGCACCGTCGGTGTGATGTCGTCCTCCAGCCGATACCAGGCACGGCCATCCAGCTCATCGGCACGCTCCACCACGCGGAAGACCGCGCCGTAGGCCATGTCGTAGTAGCGGTAGCTGTGCAGTTTCGGCTCCCAGTGCTGCCATGAGGTGGGAACAGTGATCTCGCCCCAAAAGCCCTCGCCGATGGCCTCTGGCTCCTCCGGCGTGTGATAGACCTCCTGCACAGGCACCACCCACGCCGAGTGGATGTACCCCTCGCCCACATCAAACCACAGGTCGTTGTGAGGGTAGGACTGCGGCGAATCGGGCACATGGATGGCGCCATAGATGGGCAGCACATCCGCATAGCGCACGTTGCGCACAATGGTGCGGCTGTACCGGCGAGGGTCTTCGCAGATGCGCAACAGGCGCGCTTCCACACGGCCCAACATGGGCGGATAGCCGTACAGCTCGTTGAAGGAGAGCGTCTCGTCGTAGTCCACATACACGCGCCCGCCCGGATGGAAGTCATCCGGTGGAGAGTCATCCTGAGCGGCAGCGCGGCGCACCCATCCCCCGCCCAGCAGGGCAGCGAGCGCGGCACCCCCTGCCTTAAGCATGGCGCGGCGTGAGGCAGTCGGGCGGAGCATGGGGTGGCCTCCTTACTTACACCACCAGAATCGGCGTGCCGGGCTGACGGGCGCTGCCGGCGGCAGCCTGCTCATAGGTGGCGATCGGCTCCACCCAGCGGTAGATCCATTTGGCGGCCTCCGGCGTGACGTTTAAACAGCCATGGCTACGCGGACGACCGTAGTCGCCGTGCCACCACGTGCCATGAATGGCGTGCCCCAGCGTGGTGAGGAAGGTGTTGAAAGGCACACCCGGCAGGTTGAAGAAGTCCTCATCGATGCTGCCGCCGCTCACCGGGTCCTCGGGATCGGTGTACATATGGCGCGAGGGTTGCTTGTAGACGACAGCATGTTCGCCGGTGGGTGTGGGGAAGCCACCTGCGCCGGAGGAAGTCAGCGTGCTGAAGACCAACGTATCGCCTTCGTAGCAGTCAATGCGCTGCGCCTCCAGCGTCACGACGATGCGCTTATCGGCCACACCCGGGTGGATCGGCTCAAACTCCTGCGGTGGGATGTAGCGCATATGGCGGGCGATGACGTAGAAGGGACGGTTCTTGGGCTTGTCGTCAAACACCTTGTACCAGATGTTGCCGTCCTCATCGGCCTCAATGCCGATCACGCGGTGTACACTGCCGTAGTAGAGCGTCACCCCCACCTGCTGGCCGAAGAACTCGTCAAAGGCTTGGCCGCCGGCCGGACGAAAGCGCGGGATGGTGAGCGGGACGATCACCTCACCCCAGAAGCCGGGCTGGCCCTCAATGGTGTGCGGCAGGTCGGTCATGATCTGCGGCATACGGTAGGGACGGATGACCTGTACACCCGAGGTATAAAGATAGCCACCCGCCACGCGATACCACGTGTCGTTGTTGGGGTTCGGCCCTTCAGCATGCACGATTTCCAGCAGCGGCAGGACGGTATCCACCCGCAGCCACTCCACCACTTCTTTATTGAGGCCGGGTTCGGCCCGCAAGGGATAACCGGCGTAGGTAATGCGTCCCCACAGGTCAAGGCGCACCTCACGCGGCTGGATGAAGTCCCATTCCGCTTCCATAGGGCGGCTGCCATCTGGCGGCGGGGCAGGCGGGGCGATCTGCGCATGGGCGGGGCGCCGCACCGAGGAGAGCAGCAATCCGGCGGTGGCGGCCCCCATAGCGGCGAGGAAGGAGCGGCGCGAGAGCGGGCGCGGTGAACGTGGCATACGGTGCGATCTCCTCCTTATCCCATACCCCCGTCGTTTGGCCGTGTGTCTAGAAGATTATAGCGCAGCGGGCCAGTGTGCATCCCGCCATCAAGGCCAGCATCCCTCACGAAACAATGCCCCGTGTGGCATGCATGAAGATCGACTCCAGATCGCGCGTCTCTTCGCTGAAGTGCAGGACGGGCAGACCGGCCCGCACAAGCGTCGCCAAGAGACGGCTCACATCGGCATCCTCGCCGCGCAAGGTGATCAGCAGGCGCGGGTGATCGTTATCGGGCCGCAGGTCTTCCACCGCCGTAATGCCCTCCACAGCGAGCAGCACCTCCCGCGCTCGCTCCACCTCACCCAGCAGGGTGACAGTGATGGCGCGGTGGGGGATGATCTGGCGCTGCATCTCCTCCAGCGTGCCCTCCATCACCAACTGCCCGGCCTCAATGATGCCGACATGGGTGCAGATTTCCTGCACATCGGCCAAGATGTGCGTGGAGAAGAAGATGGTTTTGCCCATGTTGGCCAATTCCACCAGCAGCTGGCGGATCTCCACACGGGCGCGGGGGTCAAGGCCGGAGGCCGGCTCATCCAGAATGAGCACCTGCGGATCGTGGACAAGCGCACGGGCGAGGCAGAGGCGTTGCTTCATGCCGCGCGAAAGGGTATCCACCATATCATCGGCGCGATGGGTAAGGTCCACGAGTTCTAGAAGGTCGCGGATCAGCGCAGGGCGGTCCGCCTCCGGAATGTCGTAGCAGGCGGCGAAGAAGTCCAGATACTCCCACACCTTCATATCGTCGTAGACGCCGAAGAAATCGGGCATGTAGCCGATGACGCGGCGCACTTCGCGCGGCTGGCGCGTGACGGAGTATCCCGCCACCCAGGCCTCGCCGGCGGTGGGCTGGAGCAACGTGGTGAGGATGTGCATGGTGGTCGTTTTGCCCGCGCCATTAGGGCCGACAAAGCCGTAGATAGCCCCCTCCTCCACGCGGATCGAAAGGTCGCGCACGGCGACAATATGGCGGTAATGTTTGGTTAGGTCTTTGGTTTCGATCACAGCGGCCATTACTTCACCTTCTACCCTCCTCCACCGCTCCGCTCACAGGAGAAGGAGCAGCCTCACCGAGCGATCCATCAGGGCTGCCCGTAGAATGTGACATCCAAGCGTGTGATAGAGTAGCCAAAGGCATTGGCGCTCCCTTGTGGAACGGAAAGGCGCAACGCCACCCCGCCCACGTGATCCACGTAAGGAGCAGCCTGCGCAACGGTTGTCTCACCCCAGTCCACAGTGAGCGGTTGCCATTGTCCCGTAGCCACCTCCCACACTTCCACTTGTGGCGGGGGCAACTCCCCAGAGCCTTCCAGATGGACGACGAACGATCGGATGCTCAGCGGCGGCATCAGCGCCGAGGGCGCATAGCGGAAGGCGGCGTACTCGCCCGGATAGAGGTACAGGTCATAGGGCGTCGCGTAGGGATTGGTAGCATCAAGCGGCTGCCAGACCGTCAGGCCGGGCGGCACCTTGAGGAGCTGTTCGGCGGCGGCGACCTGTACCTCCAGCGCGGCGATGATGAGGGCGGTGTCCACCATCTCAGCGGGGGCGTTGAGCACCTGCATCCCCAGGGGGACGGAATCGGCCCAGCCCGTCAGATAGGCCCCTATCCCGCGCGGCTGGCCGCTCAAGAGGCTAGAAAACAAGTTGCAGCGGCGCTGAAGTCCAGGGGTGCTGTAGCAGTCGCCGCCGATGACAGTGTTGAGGAATACGTCGTAGTAGATCATACCGGGATAATAATAGGCGGAGGCAGCATCCGCCGGATAGGGATCAAGGGGCGAGCCGGGGGCCAGAGTGGCCATTCCGCCGACGAGGCGCCGATCCAGAGGCAGAACGGCCCCGGCGGGCAGATCGCCCAGCGGCGTGGCCGTGCCGGCGATGATCAGCGCTGCATTGCGCAGATCGAGATCGGAGGCATTGACAACCTCCCCCCGCACGATCATATCGCTGCCCTGCGGCGCGAGCGTCAGCGTGCCCATCAGGCGCGGGGCGCGGTGCGTAAAGCCTTCCGCAGCGAAGGTCTGCACCGCACCGACATCCACCTGCACGCCGCGCAGGGTGAAGGCCTCGCCCTGTTCCACGCGGGGCGTGGGGGGAGTGGCGAGCGCCGTCCCCCAATCAAGTGGCAAGGGGCGGATCAGGTAGCCGGGGTCAAAGAGCACATCGTAGCGGGCGCGACGTGGCGACCATATGCCCACCAGTGCGTGCACCTGCGCTGTGTCGCTGTCGCCCCAGGTCTGCACCAGCGCCAGCCGATGGACAATGGCACGTGCGCCGCGCAGCTGGAAGCCTGTCACGTAGGCCACCAGCGAGAAGAGGAGGATCAGCGCTGGAATGGTGAACCAAGCCAGTTCGCGGCGCTTGAGGCGCGTGAGTATCCAATAGTTCAGCGGGCCGATGAGCGTTACATAAAGGGCCAAGAAGCCGCATAACTGCAACACCGAGGGCAGACTGACGCCTGGCACCGCCACCACGGCCTGCCGCGCCAACCCCCACTGGGCGAAACCATAAGCCCAAGCCGGACGCGGACGCCCCGCGCCGAGAATGAGCGTCCACAGGTGGCCCAAACCAGCCCAGCCCGCAAGTGGCGCAAGGTGCGGGTCGGCGGTTAAGAAGTCCACGCGGCCATGCCCAATGCGCCGCCAGGCGACAAGAGGCGCCTCCCCAGCAGCAATGAGGACGTGGGCATCGGGGAATAAGCTGCCGCTGGCGATGGGCGCATCGGGCGCGGCCTGCGCCCCAAAGGGGACACCCACCGCATCGGCAAGCGGCACAAGGGAGACCTCCTCCACGCCGTCGGGCAGAAGGGGCAGCACATCGCCGAGACCGGCGACGGTGCGGGCATAGTTCGGCCCACCGGTGACGATCAGCCGCCCACCGCCGGCGATCCAATCGCGCAAGGCGGTGCGTTGGGCAGGGGTGAGCACGCCGCTATCCACATCGGAGATGACCAGCACATCCAACGCCTGCCAGCCTGCAGCCACGTCGGGCAAATCGGCGGCGGTGAGCAGCGCCAGGCGTGTCTGGCCACTGGAAGGCTGGAGCGTGGCAAAGTCCATCAACGCCTGCGGCGTATCGCTCCACAGGCCGATGAGCAGGGTGGTGGCGGCGATCGTCTCAACGGTGACCTGCCGGCTGAGCAGCACGCGCCCCTCGCGCACCAGGTCCACCTGCACCGTTCCACTGAAATTCGCCGCATCGGAGACGTAAAGCGTGACCTGCTTGCGCGAGTTGCGCGGCAGATCGAGGGGGCGGATATAGACAGCCCGTGCGCCCGCCAACGAGGTGCTCTCCACGCGCACCTCGGCGGAGAGGTCATCGCCGCCGTTGCTGGCGGTGATGACGATCGGCGTCCAAGCGCCGGATTGCACATATCCGTCGAAGCCGATACGTACCTCCATCTGGAGGGGAGCAGCAGGCTGCTGCCGAGGGGTGGAAGCCGCCGCCGAGAAGGGAAACAAGGCCATAAGCGCCATCATGAGAGGCAGGGCAAGCACCCTCACTCCCCAACGCCATCTGACAAGGGGCTTAAGCCCCTTGCCGGAGGAGCAAGCCACAGGATCGCGGGAACGGGGGTGTTGACGCATCACCGTTGACATGCCTCGCTGTGCGATTATCTTGCGATCAGGGCGTAGTCGGCGTAAGGGTGGGCGCGGCGGTAGGCGGCGCTTGAGGCGTGACAGGTAACGGCGTGGGGGACAGCGTAGGCGGCGGGGTGGTTGAGGAAGCCAGTACGACATAATCCTCAATGGCCGGGCTGTCAAGCGGGCATGTTACCTGATAGGCAGGCAACCAGCCCTGCAAGGAGAAGGTCTCCAGATCGTTGTAGGCCACCTGCACCCACAAGGCATCCTCACTGCGCCCGTTGATCAGCACCTGAGGGCTGAACAGAGGCATGTCGGCCGGGGGCGCAGAGGGGTTAGGGGATGTATAGATGGTGGTCATCACATCGACTACTGTGCAGACCACCGACTTGACCGCGATGGTGACGGTGCGCGACACAGGTTGACCATCCACACCGACGGCGGTGAGGATGAAGGTATGCTCGCCACGCTCCAACGCCCGCACGGGCAGGCTATGCCGTCCGGTGCTTTTGTCGGCGGCGCTGAGCGGCAGATCGGCACCGCTCTCATCGCTGAGGCGGATGTCGGTAGCGCCGCTCACCCGCCAGGTGAAGAGCACGTCACCGCGAGTATGGTAGAAGACCTCGGCAGGGGAGACGGCAAAGTCGTGGATCACAGCGGCAGGGGTAGGGATCAAGCTGGGGGTGGGGCCGGGCGTGGGGGAGAGCAAAGCGCTCTCTCCTGTAGGCGTGGGTTGGGATACTGCGCCGCCGATCAAGCGTGGCACAGGAAACACATCAAAGTAGATAAGGGCAGCGATGGCGAGGATCAGCGTCAAAAGTCCGCCCACCAGTAGCGGCAGACTGAAGCCCGCCACCCAGGGAAGCCACGAAGTACGGGTAGATGGCACATACTCGGCCTCAACGGGGGCCAGATAGCCCGCCGGATCGAGTGAGCGGGCCACCACCGCAAAGCGCACCCGTTGAGACGCTGCACCGCCGGAGCGCGGGCGCACCTGTAGGTTCACCTGTTGGGTTTCGCCCGGGGCCAGGCGCACACGCGGAGCTGCAAAGCGATAGGCCAACTGCCGCCTACGGTCAAAGCCCTGCAAAGCGACCTCAAGGGGGATGTTGCCCTGATTCTGGAGGGCGACCCGATAGAGGCCGTTGGCCCGCTCGGCATGGACGACTATCCCCAAGCCGGTGTAGCCGACGACATCGATCTCGCGCACGGCCTCCAGCGCACTCGCAGGGTCATCCCTGAGCGCAACGCGCACCGTCAGCGGATAGCGGCCGGGGAGGGTGTGAGTGCTGCGCGGCGGGCGCACCGAAATGGTCGCCTCGCTCTCCTCATAGGGCATCAGGAGCATTTCCCGACGGTTGAGCGTCACCCAGTCCCGCTCTAAGCCACCGACCTCGACCGTGTAGAGCTGCTCATCGGCGGTGAGGTTCTCCACCACCAGCACCAGCTGCAAGCGGGCGCCGGGGGCAACGCTCTGCTGGGGGATGTCCAGCAGGAGGCGGAAGGGGTGGCCGGGCTTCTCTACGGCAGTGACGGTTGGGGTAAGGCTGATCGCCGTGCGGGAGCGCGCTTCGGGGGAGGAGAAGGTCAGCATGATGTCGCCGATGGTGATGACATCGCCATTGGCAAGGGCCACACGGCTATTTGGCTCAACCTGCCGATCATTGACAAACGTGCCATTCACCGTGCCGAGGTCAACCAGATAGACCCGCCCCTCGGAGACATCAAACTGGGCATGGTAACGCGAGACGGAGGCCGAGTTGAGAACGATGTCGTTGCCGGGTTGCCGTCCCACCGAAGTGGTGGGGCGGGTTAGCTCGTATTCCTCCACCTCGCCGCTTTCCGTGCGGACGGTCACCTTGCCGAAGGCCATCTACCACCTCACGGCGTTCTGCCAATAGAGATTCGGATGCCTCAGTCTAGCACGGAGATGAGAGGGGGACAAGTCGGCCTCACCCTCGGCTTTCTCTCCGCAGTTGCAGAGGGGGAAACACCCTTTACGGAACCTGCCCCGCGTTGAAGGCAGCGACAAAGCGGGCGATGGCTTCGCGATCAGGCAGCAGGCGTTCGTAGCCGTATTCGTCCACCAGCGAGGTCATCAGTGTCGGGTCGAGCGTGATGGTGCGCAGCCCCCCCTCCTCCAAGCGATGGGCCACGCAGACAAGCATGTTGATCTCGGCCGGGCTGAGGTCGGTGAGGAGCGAGCCGCGCAATTCGCCGATCAGACGCGGCAGCGCGGGGAGGGTCTGCGGGTTGAGCAGCTTGGCGCGAATGGCCTCGATCAGCAGGTCTTGACGCCGGATGCGGTACAGATCGCTGGTGTTAGCCGGGCGCAGCCGGGCAAAGCGCAGCGCAGCTTGGCCATCCAGATGGTGCCACCCGGCGGCGAAATAGGCCTCTTGCGGTTGCGAACCGCCAACCGGCTCAGGCAGATAGATATCCACACCGCCGATGGCATCAATGCCGTTGCGGAAGGCTGCCTCATCCACCACCACATAGCGATCCACCTGCACGCCGAAGTTGGCAGCCAGCGTCCCGACCAACAAGCCTATGCCGCCCCCGGGGAAACCGTAGCGGTTGCCGTAGGGGTAGGCCGTCTTGAGGCGGTTGGCCTCCACGCCGTACTGCTCCATGCCCGGGATCGGTACCCACAGGTCACGGGGGAGGGCCAACACGGTCACAGAGGGCGTGGTGAAATCCACGCGGGCGATGCGGATGACATCTGCAAACCCCCCAAAGCCGCTGTAGGTAGGGTCCGTCTCGTCCAACCCAACAACGAGGATGCGCATCACGGGAGGGCCGCCGCATATCGGTTGGGCGGTGGGCTGAACGGCCTGCGGCGCAGGGGTCGCCTTACCGGAGGGAGAGATGGGAGGGTTATCCGCCGCCTGCGCGATCAAGCGTGGCCCCAGCGGACGGTTCCACAGCCACGCCGCGGCGAGCGCCAGCATCCCCAGGAGAGCCAGCGCTGTGATCAGGATGAGGGCGATGCGCAAGACAGCAGACGGCGCAGCAGGCTCTTCCTCCGGAAGGGAAAGGGGAACGCCGAACGCCGACGCAAGAGGTGCGGGGACAGTGATTGGCGGCGGCGCCGAAGGCGGCAGACGGGAAAGATGCTCAATACGCAGCAACGCACGATCCGCCGCTTGGCGCAGATAGACATCCACCGCGTCGAGGGCCTCGCAGAGCGCGGGGACGGCTCGCGGGTCGCCGATGTAGCCCAGTGCCTCGGCGGCAGCGCGGCGTACCGCCGCATCGGGGTCGCGCAGGGCGGCTATCAGCGCGGGGACGGCACGGGGATCGCCGCTGTGCCCCAGCGCACGGGCCGCCGCACAGCGCACGGCACGGTCGGGGTGCCGGAGGTCCTTTACTCGATCGGGCACGGGTGCCCCCTCCGAGGGGAGAGATTCCCCCGACGGAGGGGGCGCAAGCACATCATCCAGCGCCACTTTGTCCCTGCCAGAGATCACCTTCCGCGCTTTCCTCCTGTGCGGCAGGGCGACGGCGCAGCATCAGCAGCAGGAAGAGGAGCAAGATGAGCACCCCCAGCAAGATCAGCAGGCCACAGAGAGGGATGATCGCCTGCGAAGAGGCGAGTTCAGGCCCCAGCAGGCGGGCGAAGATGCCGCGCGGACGAATGCCCAGCGCACAGCCGGAAGCGCAGGTGATCTGATCTTCCGGTGCGATGTCGAAGCAAAACTGCCCGTCAGAGAGTTGCGCCCCCTCTACCACGCGGCAGGTCTCGCTGTCGCCACAGTCCACCAGCACTACCCAATCTTCGCGGCCCTGCGCCGCACGCATCAAGCCCTCCGAGATGGGCAGGCAGAGGCGAAAAGCGGGAGGCGTATCGCAGATCAGCACCTCACGCTCGTCAAGGCGGGTAGGAAACTTGTAGCTCTGGGGGGCGAATTGATCATACCCCACACGCCACAGGTAGGGCATGGCCTCATAACGCTCATAGCGGCACTCGCCTATCACCTCGCCTCCGGGAGGCGGGGGCGTAGGGGTAGCGGCGGGGGGAGCAGCAAGGGTAGCCGTGGCCTGCGGGATGGAGGTCTCGGTTGGCGGGCCGCCGGCAGTAGGCGAAGGAGGTGGCGTGCCGGTGGCCGTCTGGGTGAGTGTGGCGATAGGGGTCGGCGGCGTAGTGCCCGTAGGCAGAGGCGTCGCGGTGGCCGTGCTGATCGGAGGAGCAGATGGTGTGTGGGTAGCGGTGGCAGGCGGTGGGCTGGTCGGCGTGGCGCAGTCCTGCGGGCAGGTCTGGGCATTCTCCCCCATGTAGGGGTCGCAGATGCCGTCGCCACAGCCTGCCTGCAAATTGGCCGCGCAGACAAGCTCCTGTTGTGCGGCGTAGGCGCGCACGGCAGGAGCCATCCCCACGAGGGAGATGAAAGCCACAATGAGCAGGGGCACAGCGGAACGAGGAAGACGCATCTCAATCCCTCCTGTGGATGACATGAAGGGGTATCATCCCTGACAGGGCGCCTGTTGTCTGCATTGTAGCATAAACGGGGGAGAGGCCAAATCCCACTTCTGTCCCCCGTAGTGGTAAAATCTAAACAATATCCTGTGGACGATGGCGAGAGGATAGGACGTGAGCGGCCTGTCATTTGATCCCGAGCACATGCCCAAAGTGCTGCAGCTCTACTTGGAGATCAGCCAGTACCCCATCTTGGCGCGGCGCATCCGCCAACGTATGCGCGATGAATTGTTCTCGCGCGGCGTGGTGAGCAAGCAGGTCTTCGAGCAGGAGGTGCGCGACAAGGCCATCCGCTCGCAGGAACGCGAGGGACTGGTCAACCCCTTTGAGCAGGAGCCGACAGATGTGTGGCAGGAGCGCCTGAACCAGATCCGCGACCACCTCACAGATTTCTACTTCGCCTACAACTTGCCCCACGATCTCTTTAAGCAGATCGTGCAGGAGGTGCTTTCCGAACGCATCCCCAATCAGGAGGTGGTGCTGACTTTCAACCCGGAGCTGGCCCCCTGGGACCTGCTCTTTGCCCAAGGGCACATCTACGAATCCTACCCGCCGGAGAAACGTGCCCAGATCGAGCACCACCTGCGCGAGATCATCGTGGTCCTGATCAAGGCCATGATCTCCGATCAGTTGGCCTTTGTGCGGGTGGCGCGTCAATATTTCACCGTCAAGGATTTAGACCACATCCGCCGTCACCGCATCGGGCGCGGCAAGATCGGCGGTAAGGCCGCCGGCATGTTGCTGGCCTACAAGGTGCTACAGCGGCACGGCGCAGAGCGCGGGCTGGATGTTGAGCAGTACATTACCCTGCCCGAATCGTGGTACCTCGGTTCGGACGTGTTTTACGACTTCCATGCTAACAACAACCTATTCCGCTACATGAACCAGAAATATAAGCGTCCAGAACAGATGGTGGCCGACTACCCCATCAGTTACAACGCCTACATGAACAGCCAGCTGCCGGAGGACATCGTCCACGCGCTTTCCGAGCTGCTCCAGAAAGTCGGCAAGGCTCCCTTGATCGTGCGCTCCTCCAGCCTACTGGAGGATAACTTTGACACCTCGTTTGCCGGCAAGTACGACAGCTTCTTCCTCCCCAATCAAGGCACACACGAGGAAAACCTGCGCGAGCTGACACGCGCCATTATCAAGGTGTACGCCAGCGTGATCCGCCCGGAGGCGCTCATCTACCGCGAGAAGCGCGGACTGACCGACTACGACGAACGCATGGCCATCCTGATCCAGAAGGTGGAGGGGCGGCGCTACGGACGCTACTTCTTCCCCGACTTTGCCGGTGTGGGCTTCAGCTTCAATCCCTACCGCTGGAGCCAGCGCATTCGCGGCGAGGATGGCCTGCTGCGCATGGTGGTCGGTCTGGGCACGCGGGCCGTGGAGCGCGTAGGCAGCGACTATCCGCGCATGGTGGCGCTCAGCCACCCACTGCTGCGCCCGGAGTTCGGCGCGAAGATGATGCGCCACTATTCCCAACACCAGATCGATGTGATCGATCTGGAAGATAACGCCTTCAAGACCTTGAGCATTAGTGAGGTGATCGACACCGATCACCCCGCTTTGACGGCGATCGTGTCGCTGGAGAGCGACGGCTTTGTCAGGCCGCTGACGGCACGCCCTACCGCCCTCGCCCCGCAGCAGATGGTGGTCACCTTTGATAACCTACTTGGGCAGGAATCGTTCGTCAATCTGATGCGCGAAGTGCTGGACATTCTGGAGGAGGCCTACGAGCGTCCGGTGGACATTGAGTTTGCCGGTGAGGTGATCACCACCTACCCCAAGCCGCAGGCACGCATTGCATTGCTGCAGTGCCGTCCGCTCAGCCATCGTTATCCGGAGCGCGCAGTGGGGATTCCGCCCAACATCCCACCAGAGGATATCCTGTTCACGGCCAACCAGCAGGTGCCGCAGGGCTGCGTGGACGGCATCCGCTACATCGTGTATGTGGACCCGCAGGCTTACGACCACATCGCCGAGCCGCACACGCGCATTGAGATCGGAGAGGTGGTGGGTCGCCTGAACCATGTGCTGGAAGGTGAGCACTTCATCCTGATGGGGCCGGGGCGCTGGGGTACCTCCAATTTGCAGTTGGGCGTCAAGGTATCCTATGCGGACATCTACAATACCAAAGTGCTCATCGAGATCGCCCACGGCAACGGCAACAGTGTGCCTGAAGTCTCCTACGGCACTCACTTCTTTCAGGATTTGGTGGAGGCCAACATCTACCCCCTGCCGCTCTTCCCGGACGATCCCAACGTGATCTACCGCGAGGATTTCTTCCGCAGCGCCCCCAATCTGCTCTCTGAGCTGCTACCCGCCGATAGCCGCTATGCGCCTTACGTCAAGGTGATCGATGTACCCTCCCTCTGCGGCGGGCGCACGCTCTCCATCATCATGAACGGTGAGCAGGACCGCGCCGTCGCCTTCCTCAGCGATCGTTCGTGGTGTGAGTGAAACCCGATGCCCTTATCACCCCCGCAAGCCGTAAGGCTCGCCGAGCCTGCGGGGGTAAGGCGTCAAGCTTGCTTCGGCCAACGGGAACTTTCTCTCCGCAGGGAACGTCTTGACTTTTAGTAGAATCGGCGCTCACGAACGGCGCTATTCCCTATCCTTACACAGCGGAGGAGGATAAGACATGAGCGACAAGCGTCTGGCAGGTTGGAGGGGATACGTTCTCATAGGGTTGCTGATCGGCGTAGCGATGCTGATGGCAGCGTGCGCCAGCGTCACACCAGGAGCAGGCCTGCTGGTGAGCGGCGGCGGGCCGGCCGCCTATGCTGCTGCCGATGGCCAACCACCCCCGGCCATCTCGGTCAGCGGGCAAGGTGAAGCAACCGGCAGGCCGGATGTAGCCTTCGTGGAGCTGGGGATCGACGTGACCAATGCGGATGTAGGCGCAGCCATTGCGCAGGCCAACGAGACGATGCAGAACGTGCAGGCTGCCATCGGCCAGCAGGGAATCGCCGAAGAGGATGTCCAGACGGTGGCCTTCAACGTGTGGCCGGAGGATCGCTACAACGATCAGGGTGAGTTGATCGGGCGCATCTTCCACGTGCAGAACATCCTGCGCGTCAAGGTGCGCGACATCGCCAAGACCAGCGATGTGATCGGCGCGGGGTTGGATGCCGGAGCCAACAGCGTCAACAGCCTGATTTTCGGCATTGAAGATACCAGCGCCTTGGAGGCCGAGGCACGCCAGAAGGCCATCGCCAATGCCCGCGACCGTGCTCAGCAGCTCGCCGATGGGCTGGGGGTGCGGCTGGGTGCGCCGATCAGCGTCAGCGAATCTTTCGGCGGCGGCCCAGTCTATATAGAGCGAGCATTCGCTGCTGAAGCCTACGGTATGGGGGGTGGTGCGCCGCCCATCAGCGCCGGCCAACTGAC
>DAOTYL010000244.1:0-2581 GCA_034434955.1 Anaerolineae bacterium
TACCGTCTGGCTGGGCACGGCGTCAGCTTTGATGTGCAGCTTAGCTTAGAAGTTGGCGGTGATAGTCTGCGTCATGTTATCGTGGGCCACGCCGGGCGCGTGCAGGCCTATGTTTTACGTCCAGCCAGCGGTGGTGGGGGGGTGGGGCAGCTACACTTCCTTGACGGCCAGCATCAGGCGCGGTTGGCCTACCTTGCTCCTTCTCTGGAGGAGGGGGCCAGCGAGGACCTGTGGTTGAACCTGCTGGATGGGTTAGCGCAGGTAGCTGGTCAGAGAGGGGTGGTCAGCATCATCGCTGAGGTAGACAAGCGTGCCTCTGCCTTTCCTATCCTACGACGGGCAGGATATGCGGTCTATGCTCAGCAGAATCTGTGGCAGCGTGCTCCTGCGCCTTTGCCTGCGACGTCTATCACCCTGCGGCCGGTGATTCCCGCCGACCTCGCGGCTGTGACAGGGCTGCATGGTCAAATCGTGCCTGCCCTGATTAAGCATATTGAGCCGCCCCCTGTTGAGGCAGACTGGTGCTATGTCGCCGATAGTCCGCATGGGTTGCGAGGGCTAGTGGCCGTCTATGAAAGCGGCCCGGCAATGCTGATCGAGGTCTATCTAGCGCCGAGGGAAGTCCGCGAGGCGCGCGCCATGCTAGGGGCTGCGCTTGCGGCTGTCCGTGCTGATGTGCGCCCGGTCTATTATCGCGTGCGCGATTATATGGGATGCTCGGAACAGGCGCTGCGCGATGCCGGATTTGAGCACGTTGCCGAGCAAGTTGTGATGGTGCGCCACACAGCAGTCCGTGTGGTTCACCCCAAATACAAACTGTCCTCCACTGTTGATGCAGGTGCGCCGCTACCTACATCCAATGTGGAGATGAGCAAGTGAACGAGGTGGTAGCTGGAAGAGGTATGGCAAATCACATCACTGATGACCTTGACAGTCTGTTGGCCGTTCTGCCCCCCGAAATCGCCGAGGTCATCACTCAGATGGGGCGGAACGACGAGTTGCTTGAAGTGATTCTGGACCTAGGGCGTGTCCCCACGGCCCGCTTTACGGACGGCGAGTATGTCTTACTCGACCGTGAAGTGACAGAGGACGACATCGAGCTGGTGGCCCTTCAGGTGGGTGAGTTCGACGCCGACAACCGCGCCGGCATTGAGCGCACACTGCACCGTATCTCGGCCATTCGCAACCGCCGTGGCGATATTGTCGGCCTGACCTGCCGCGTGGGACGTGCCGTCTACGGCACAATCGACATCGTGCAGGACATCATCGAGGCAGGCAAGAGCATTCTCTTTTTGGGTAAGCCCGGCGTGGGCAAGACCACCATGCTGCGCGAGGCTGCCCGTGTGCTGGCCGAATCCAAGCGCGTGGTCATCGTGGACACTTCTAACGAAATCGGTGGCGATGGCGATATTCCTCACCCTGCCATCGGTAAGGCCCGCCGGATGCAGGTTCCAACCCCCAGTCTTCAGCACGAGCTGATGATTGAGGCGGTTGAGAACCACAACCCCGAAGTGATCGTCATCGACGAAATTGGCCGTGAGCTGGAAGCACAAGCCGCCCGCACCATCGCCGAGCGCGGGGTGCAGCTCATTGGCACAGCACATGGCATCACGCTGGACAATCTGCTCTTGAACCCCACGCTCTCCGATCTGGTCGGAGGTATTGAGAGCGTCACCCTCTCCGACGAGGAAGCCCGGCGGCGCGGTACTCAGAAGACGGTGCTGGAGCGCCGTGCGCCGCCCACCTTTGACGTGCTGATCGAGTTGCAGGATCGCAACACACTCATCATCCATCCCAATGTGGCCGAGTCGGTGGACCGACTGCTGCGCGGCCTGCCCTTGACGCCGGAGATTCGCCGCCGCCAGCCCGATGGATCGGTGACCGTTGAGACCGCGCCTGCTGTGCTGGAAAATCACTTCGCATGGAACGAGCGCAAGCCGCACGGCAAGGCAGCCAGAGATAAAAACGGTGGGCGCACGCAGCCTATCGCTGCGACACCGCCCTCTGTCCCACCGGAGGCGGAGGTTAGCGAGAAGCCGCCTGTTTCGCGGCGCACGGTCAACGTGTATGCCTATGGCATTGCTCGCAACCGTCTCATCGAGTCGGCGCGGCGGTTTGGCCTTCCGCTGAATGTGGTAGACGCGCTCGCTGATGCCGATGTGCTGTTGACCCTCAAGAACTTCTATCGCCGCCGCCCACGCCTGATCGTGGATGCGGAGCGCGACGGCATCCCCATTTACGTCCTGCGCTCCAACACCGTTACCCAGATCGAGGACTTCTTGGCCGATTTCTTCGATCTGGAAACTGACGATGATAGCCCTCTTGCCCGCGCCATGCGCGAGACGGAGGAGGCCATCCTCGCCGTGCTGAACGGCGCTCCTTCGGTTGACCTCTCTCCGCAGAAGGCCAGCATCCGACGCCAACAGCATGAGATGGTGCGCAAGGCCAACCTGCTCTCGCACAGCTACGGCAAAGAACCCGAACGCTTCATCCGCGTCTATCGGGGTTGAGCGCAGGACAACGGGATGCGAAGATGTTCATTACCTTTGAAGGCCCCGATGGGAGTGGCAAAACTACGCAG
>DAOTYL010000245.1:0-2058 GCA_034434955.1 Anaerolineae bacterium
TCGGAGGATGTGCTGTGCTACGACCGCGACGGTGATGGCCAGATCGATGAGTGCGTTCCTGCTCAAGTGGCGGGCGAAGAGCCAACTGGGAGCGAGCAAACGTGCCAGTGTCGGGGCGACAATCTCGTTTGCGGAGATAAGGTCTATTACCAGTTCCCGGCCTGCAATACGAATCCATCCTGTTCTTGCGACGGCACAACGCTCTATTGTGACGATGGTACATCCTATTCCGAATTTCAGGCCTGCATTTCAGCTCTGACGGAATGCACGTGCGACGGCACCACGCTCCGTTGCGGCAACCAGCCCCCGCAGGAGAATCATCCAGCCTGCACAGGCCAAACCGAAACTCCCGGTGGTAGCTCGCGTATAGATGGCGATTGTGGAGGGCGTTGCGTTCAGGATGGCATCTGCACACCCAATTGCGATCCATTCTGGGACCCCTATGACGATCCCTCGCAGGATGACCCTGGCGATGACTATCTCGCCACTGCACCGCTCACCTACCTGCCCACGAACGCGCCGGACAACGCCATCGATCCGGATTGCGGCCCGCCGTGCAGTGTGAATGACGACCTGTGCACCTGCTTATCGACGACCACCTCCCCTTACAGCGATGAGCGCTTTGATGTGTGCTTGCCAGAATGTGGCTGTGAGGAGAACGACTACGTCTGCCGCAATGCCGAAGGGGAGGTTATCGTCTCACGCCCCAATGCGCGGCAGTGTCAGCAGACCTGCCTGTGTGAAGGCGTGGACTACGTCTGCCGCGACATCAACGGCAAAGAGGTCAGCCGCGTGCGCAATGCGCAGGGATGCATCCCTGTCTGCGCCTGCGAAGGCCTTGATCTTGTCTGTCGCGATCGCTCCACCCAAAAGGAGGTCAGCCGCTCAGCAGGCGATGCTGCCTGCGCACCGGCCTACTGTGAATGCCAGGCCAACGACTACGTCTGTTTTGATGCGAACGGCAAGGAGATTTACCGCTCCGTCCAAGATTTGCAGCGCTGCGGCTGCCGCTGCCAGGGGCCAGATGTATACTGCGGCACGGTCGGCTATGTGGGGACATTCCCGGCAGAGTGCGGATGCTCCTGCGACGGTACGACGCTCTATTGCCCGGATGGCTCCAGTTTCAAGGACTACCCAGCCTGCTTGCCTGCCGTCACTCCAACGCTGCAGTGCACATGTGAGTGCACACAGAACGGCTGCTTTGACAGTTGTACGGGAAGGCCGTGTAAGCCCTAGCCGTAAAAGATGTGGTAGCAAGAGGCTAGCAGCAACAAAATCGCTTTGGCGGGTTGTGCAAGGAGCCATGCACGCTGTAAACGGCAAGTCGCTATATCTCTAAATATCATAACTTACTAACGAGGTGGGCGAAGCGAGTAAGCTGTACCGGCGTCAAGTGAAGAGAGCGCGCTGCCGCAAGGGCTATAGGATACTTCTGGCCAACCCTCTGTTCGCTGGGGCGCGGTGTCTGCTCATCCTGATGTTGGCGGTGGGGACTGCTTTTTCTGGCGGGCGAGCGCGGGCACAGGATAGCAGCGGGGCGCTGATCCACGTCGTTGCGTGGGGTGAGACACTGTATTCCATCGCGCAGCGCTATGGTGTATCCCTCGACTCTATCGTGGCAGCCAATGGCCTGAACGACGCCGACTACATCGCAGCGGGGCAGACGTTGATCATCCCCTCTCCACAGACGGCAGGGCAGCCTGCGGGCAACGCTATCCATGTTGTTCAGGCAGGTGAGACATTGTACGCCATCAGCAGGCGTTACGGCGTTGCCGTTGAGGCGCTGGTGGTAGCCAATAACTTGATCAACCCGGCGGCGATCTTCGTTGGGCAGCGGGTGGTCATCCCCGGCGCAGCGACGGCTACCACGCAGGGATATACCCCCGAAGAGGCTGTTTCTACTTATGTCGTCCAACCCGGTGACACCCTCACATCCATTGCAGCACGTTACGGCACCTCGGCTTGGGTTCTGACGCAGATCAACAATATCAGCAATCCATCGCTCTTGTACGTGGGGCAGACACTGACCATTCCTTCAACAGCGGCGCTGAATGTGTC
>DAOTYL010000246.1:0-1844 GCA_034434955.1 Anaerolineae bacterium
TGGGTGAGTACCATCAACTCGGTAAGCGTACTTACATCCAGCTCTTCCAGTGTCCCGATATGCGCATAGGGCGCGACCATCAGATGGCCGTTGTTGTAGGGATACAGGTTAAGCGTGACAAAGCAATAGGTACCCCGGCGCAGCATATGCGCTGCAGCATCATCGGTGCTGCCGGCCTTAGCGCAAAAAAGACACTGACTACTGTTATCTGTGGAACCGTTCTTAAGGTAGGGCATACGCCAGGGGGTCCAGAGATGATCCATGAGGAGCAACCTTGAGAAACATCGCCCTGAAGCCGCCCACACGGTGGGTGTATTCCATTCTAGTCAGAACGGGCAGGCTTTTCAAATAGACCACAGTCCGCGCGAGTGCCAAATCAAGCACAACGTGGTATGATCTTCCCTCTGTGGTGAACCATATACCTGTAGGCTGCCCATCTAGCGGCGCCACTTATCGGTAATCGGTACGTCTGCTAGCGATGGAGTGTCGTCTTGATCGTTCTCCAGGTTCTCTATACCCTCAGCGCCGTGTGGCTGGCGCTGATCGGTTTCAATGCCCTGATTCTATCCATCCTCTACCTTATCCACCGCCACGCTAGGACAGTGGAGCCTGATCCCCACAACATAACGGATTGGCCGACCGTCGTTGTGCAGTTGCCCATCTATAATGAACGCTATGTTGTGGAGCGGCTGATCGAAGCGGCCACTCAGCTTGATTACCCACGCCATCGTTTGTTCATTCAGCTCCTTGATGACTCCACCGACGAGACGGTGACACGCATCGCTGCTGCCGTTGAGCGCGCCCGCGCTGCTGGGCTGTCCATCGAGCACATTCGCCGCCCTTCACGAGAAGGTTTCAAAGCAGGGGCGCTGGCCTACGGTCTGGAACGCACGCAGGCGGACTTTGTCACCATCTTTGATGCAGATTTCGTCCCTGCGCCGGACTTCCTGCGTCGCGTGATCCCTTACTTCCTTGCCGATGAGCGCTTGGGCATGGTGCAAACGCGCTGGGCGCACCTCAACACAGAGACCAACGCCCTGACACGCGCACAGGCGTTAGCCTTAGACGGGCACTTTGTCGTTGAGCAGACAGCGCGGCATCGCAGCGGCCTGCTGATGAACTTTGCCGGCACGGCAGGCGTGTGGCGGCGACAATGCATCAAGGACAGCGGCGGCTGGCACTGGGACACCCTCTCCGAGGATATTGACCTCAGTTATCGGGCACAGATGAAGGGCTGGCGCTTCCTTTATCTGCCTGATGTGGCCGTTCCGGCGGAGATTCCGGCGCTGATGATGGCCTTCAAGCGCCAGCAGGCCCGCTGGGCAACGGGAACGATCCAGTGCCTGCGCAAGCTGGGGGGAACTCTTCTACGTGCTCGGCTGACCTTCTGGCAGAAAGCAGAGGCGCTTATCCACTTGAGCGGTTACCTTATGCATCCCCTCATGTTGCTGATATTGCTGCTTACCCTGCCGCTCATGTTGAGCGGACAAATGAGCGAACTACCACTCGCCGGGCTGGGGGTGGCGATGTTGGGCGCACCATTGGAGGCCGTCCTCTCGCAGAGCAGGCTCTATCCACGCTGGTGGAAACGCCTTGCTGCCTACCCCGTGCTGATGATGATCGGGGCTGGAATTGCGGTCAGCAACACGCAAGCCATCCTAAAGGCGCTATCGGGGAAGGCACAGCCGTTCCTACGCACACCTAAGTTTGAGGTGCGTGAAAGTAGGTCGGCATGGATCGGCAGCGTCTACGCCCTGCCCGCCGATGCGACCATCGGCATTGAAATCTTCTTCGCATTGTACGCCGCAGCAACCGCCGTGCTATCCGTTTCGCGCCTCCCCGCC
>DAOTYL010000247.1:0-1942 GCA_034434955.1 Anaerolineae bacterium
ACCAGAATCAGCCGCTCGCCGACCGTCTCAAATCCTTGTGCAAGCGCTTCGATGACCCCTACCGGAGGTGCAGGTGCGTTGATTCCTTCTGCGGCCATAATGCCTTAATTTTACCATGATACGTACATTTGTGCGATGTGCCGCAGGGCTCCCTGATGGGCCTCTCCCACTTCTACTTCTTCCTTTGCCTTTGCGATGAGGCCTAGCGCAACTTGCCACCCCACCCTGGGCGCAATAGAATTACCTCGCTCCACTTGCACAGCAGAGCATTGGATTCGTGAGTCCCCATGAGCGATGTAACGCCCATTCGGCGGCAGTATTTAGAGATCAAGAAGCAGTTTCCCCACGCTATTCTCTTCTTTCGGCTGGGGGACTTCTACGAGACATTTGACGAGGATGCTGAGATTGCAGCGCGTGAGCTGGATATTGTCCTCACCAGCCGCAATGTCTCCAAGAACCGCCGCGTTCCGATGGCCGGCGTGCCCCACCACGCCGCGGAGAGCTACATCGCCCGCCTGATTGAGAAGGGCTATCACGTCGCCATCTGTGAGCAGGTCGGCGATGAACCGATTGATGGCCTTATGCCGCGCGAAGTTGTGCGTGTGGTCACGCCCGGCACGGTTACCGAACCTGCTTTGTTGCCGGAAAAGCGCAACAACTATCTGGTAGCCCTCGCTCCGCGCTATGAAGGCGGCCGCTTGGGCTGTGTTGGCCTTGCCTACGCCGATGCTTCCACTGGTGAGTTTGCCGCGACCGAGCTGGCAGAGGGTGATGTGCTGACCCTCATGCAGCAGGAGATCGTCCGTTTGGCCCCGCGCGAATGCCTGCTTGCAGAGAGCATTGCTTCGGCCGGCCTGTTGCCCTTCGACGGTGAGGACATCCACATCACGCAGCTGCCGGATTGGCGTTTTGACCCCGACACCGCGCATGATGCTTTACTACGTCACTTTCAGGTGAGCACTCTGGCCGCCTTTGGCATAGAAGACTATCCACAGGCCATCAGCGCGGCTGGGGCAGTGCTCCAGTACCTTCAAGAGACGCAGCGCGGTTCGCTGGAGCAAATGCGCACGCTCACCGTCTATTCCACCAGCGAGTACATGGTGCTGGATGCGGCCACACGTCGCAATCTTGAGCTGACCGAAACGATCCGCACACGGCAGACACGTGGCTCACTGCTAGGGGTGCTGGATCGCACGGTAACGGCTATGGGGGGGCGGCTGCTGCGCCGCTGGATTTCGCGCCCCCTGCTGGACATCAACCGTCTGGAGCGGCGGCTCGACCTGGTGGAGGCGCTCTTTGTAGATGGCACCCTGCGTGCCCAAGTGCGTGAGGCGTTGCGCGGGGTAGCCGATCTGGAGCGGCTAGCAGCGCGGGTATCAACCGGTGCTGCGGGGCCGCGCGAACTGATCAGCCTGAAGGAAACTTTACAAGTTATCCCCACCCTGCGTGGCTACCTGATTGGGCAGGCACAGGCGCTGCGCGACCTCGCTTACGCCCTTGATCCCCTTGAGGATGTGGTAGACCTGATCGCCCGCGCTTTGGTGGATGAGCCACCGGCTACCCTCGGCGCGGTGGGCCTGATCCGTGCTGGCTATTCCCCCGAACTGGACGCCATCGTGCAGGCCAGCGCCGATGCCCGCGCCTACATCAACAGCCTTGAAGCAGTAGAGCGCGAGCGCACCGGCATCAAGAGCCTTAAGGTCGGCTACAACAAGGTTTTCGGCTACTACATTGAGGTCACCAAAGCCAACGCCGACCTTGTCCCGGCGAACTACATCCGCAAGCAAACGCTGGTCAATGCTGAGCGCTACATCACGCCGGAGATGAAAGAAGCCGAGGTGCGCCTGCTCAACGCGGAGGAGGAGATCCATGCGCTAGAGGTGCGCCTTTACCGCGAGCTACTGCGGGAAATTGCCACCTATGATGAGGCGTTGCGCCGCAC
>DAOTYL010000248.1:0-11156 GCA_034434955.1 Anaerolineae bacterium
GTGCGGCAGATCGCCGCACCGATGCGGTAAGCGTCCCACACGAAGGTCAACGGCGAGAGGGAGCGCGTGGGATAGACCGTCAGGCGCTCGCTGAGGGAGGTGGGGTGTAAAGCGCGCCCATGCGGGGAATAGACGATCATATGCAGATGCGCCACCCGTGCCGCATAGTCCAGGTGGCGCTCGCGCACGTCGCCGCCGCCCGCGCCGGTGAGGATAGCATCGTTGAGGGCGATCATCAGCACGTGCAGGGTGCTGGCGGTCGTGTGTGCTTCCGGATGAAGCTGACCGTCCATCTACAAAAGCACCACCCGTGCCTTGGGCTGTTTCACATCGCGCAGCGCGTTGCGTGTGTCTACCACAATCTGGGCATACTCGGCGACAAAGGCGTAATCCACATAGGAATGATCGGTGACGATCACCACACAATCCACCGAGCGCAGCAGGCTGGTCGTCAAGGGCTGGGAGTCCAACTCCAGCCCTTCGTGGCGCAGGCTGGGGACGTAGTCATCGTGGTAGCATACGTTCCCGCCGCGCTCCTGTAGCAAGCGGATGATGTCCAGCGCGGGGCTTTCGCGCAGATCGTTGATGTCGCGCTTATAGGCTGCGCCCAGCACCAGAATAGAGGCGCCGTTGACAGTCTTGCGCACATCGTTGAGCGCCTCCATCACCTTGTTGACGACGTAGAGCGGCATGCTGCTGTTGATCTCGGAGGCCAACTCGATGAAGCGGGCATTGTAGTTCAGTGCCTTGAGCTTCCAGCTTAAGTAGAGAGGGTCAATGGGGATGCAATGCCCGCCGAGGCCAGGGCCGGGGTAGAAGGTCATGAAGCCGAAGGGCTTGGTACTGGCCGCCTGAATGACCTCCCACACGTTCACACCCAGCTTATCGCACATGATGGCCATCTCGTTGACTAGCCCGATATTCACCGAGCGGAAGGTGTTTTCCAGCAGCTTGACCATCTCGGCGGTGCGCGTGGAGGAAACGGGCACAATGGTCTCCACCGCCTTGCTGTAGAGCGCTGTCGCCACCTCTAGGCAGGCAGGCGTCACGCCGCCGATGACTTTGGGCGTGTTGCGCGTGGTGTACACCTTGTTGCCGGGGTCCACGCGCTCCGGCGAGAAGCAGATGAACACGTCCTCGCCTACTTTAAGGCCATTCCCGACGAGGCGCGGCACGATGAGCTCATCGGTGGTGCCGGGATAGGTGGTGCTCTCCAGCACGATCAGCTGACCGGCGCGGCTGTAGCGGGCGATCTGATCGGCGGCGGCGATGATGTAGCTCATGTCGGGGTCTTTGGTCTTGCGCAGGGGGGTGGGCACGCAAATGCTGATGGCATCGGCCTGCGCCAGCACACTGAAATCATCGGTGGCCGAAAGCAGGTTGCGCCCCACGAGATCGGCCACGACTTCTGAGGGCACATCGGGGATGTAGCTTGCGCCCGCATTGAGCTGGCGCACCTTCTGGGCATCGACATCCACGCCGATCACGCGATAGCCCGCCTTGGCGAACTCCACAGCCAGCGGCAGGCCGACGTACCCCATGCCGATCACGGCGATGAGGGCCGTGCGGCTCTCTATCTTCTCCAGAAGCCGTGACTTGGTTGAAGTGCTCATCTTACACCTCGCGCTTGGAAGGGATTTCGGCGGCGCGGTGGGCGTTCTGACGGAAGTAGGCGATCACCTCATCCAGTGTCTCATCCAGCGTCTTTAGCGGTTCCCAGCCGACTACACGCCGAATCTTGCTGATGTCGGGCACGCGGCGCAGCATATCCTCAAAGCCCTGCTCGTAGGCTTGATCGTAGGGCACGAAGACAATAGGCGAGTTGCTGCCCGTGCGTGCCTTGATGCGCTGTGCCAGATCGACGATGGCGATCTCTTCCGTTGAGCCGACGTTAAAGACCTCGCCTACAGCGGCCTCGCACTCCGCCAGCGCGGCGATGGCGCGTACCACATCGCTAACGTTGGCGAAGCAGCGCGTCTGCTGACCATCTCCATACACCTGGATCGGCTCACCGGCCAGCGCCCAGCGCACAAAGCGTGGCACAACCATGCCGTAGCGTCCGCGTTGGCGCGGCCCAACGGTGTTGAAGAGGCGGAAGATCACCACCGGCAGGCCGGCCTCTTTGTGGTAGGCCAGCGCCAGATGCTCATCCAGTGCTTTGCTGGTCGCGTAGCTCCAGCGGCTCTTGGTGGTGGGGCCTTCCACGCGGTCGTCTTCCTCGCTGAAGGGCGCCTTGTTGCCCTTGCCGTACACTTCAGAGGTGGAGGCCAGCATCACCTTTTTGCGATAGCGGCGGGCCGTCTGGAGCACGATATTGGTGCCCATCACGTTGGTCTCAATGGTATGGATGGGACTGCGCACGATGAGGTCCACGCCCACTGCCGCCGCAAGGTGGTAGATGATGTCGCACTCGCTCACCAGGCGGTCCATCACGGTGGTATTGGCGATGGTCTCAATGGCGAAACGGAAGTGGGGGTGCGCCGTGAGCGGCTCGATGTTCTCGAACAGCCCCGTGGAGAGGTCATCGATCACCGTGACGCGCTGACCCTGCGCCAGCAGGTACTCGGCGAGATGGCTGCCGATAAAGCCTGCCCCACCTGTGATAAGGGCATGAATCATGGTGAACACTCCATTCCCTTTTCAGCCTCACTTCCCTCGCTGCGCTTGGCTCTCCTCTCCACCGCTGGGGAGGGAGTGGGGGATGAGACGCTGACCATTCTAGCCCAAGGCGGCAGCCGCTACCAACCGCTGGCGGCGAAGATGGTTTGCAGGAAGGCGGCACGGTCTTCGGGCGTCATGGGGTTGGGTTGCGCCCAGGCTTCCATCAGGCCGGTGAAGAGCACGGTCGAGATGTGCCGCCCCTCATAGAGGATGTGCTTATCGGCAAACATCTGGCGGTTCTCCAGATAATCCATCTGGTCGAAGAACAAGTTGCCTACGCCGTAGTGGATAAAAGCCCCGCCCTCGAAAGCAAAGCCCTGCGGCTGATGCGCTTGGCTGCCGCTGACAATGTCGGCACCGGCCTCGGCCAAGCGCCGGAAGTCCGCTACTTGCTCGGCGCTGGGAGCATAGGAGTCCAGCTCCCAATACTGGAGTGTGGCGATGACCACATCTGCTTCCCCACCCGCTTTGAGGGCGCGGATGGCCTCCGTGATGGCCGACCAATCATCGCAAGGGGCAGCGCCGGGCGTCTGGGCGGTGGCAAAGGCCTTCCAGGGGCCGGGGACGTTGCAGCCGATGAAGGCGATGTGCGTGCCGTCCGGCACACGAAGGATGCGCGGTGTCCGCGCATCCTCCAGATTGCGCCCGCCGCCGTAGTAAACGATGCCGTTGGCATCATACAGGTCAAGGGTATAGGCAAAGGCCGCCGTGCCGCGATCGTTGATGTGGTTGCCGGTCAGCTCCACTACGTCCAACCCGATGGTCTGGAGGAGACGGAAATTATCCGGCGCAGAACAGAAACCGCTCGGCTCACCGTACCAATCTGGCGGGGGGCAGTCGGCGGCAAAGGAAACCTCATTGCTGGTGTGCAGGATGTCGGCATCGGCGAAGAAAGGCAAGATGGCCTGTGCAGGCCAATCGTACCCGCGCAGCGACATCTGCATGGCAGTAGCGCGCACCAATGCGGTGACGCCTGTCATGACCAGCACGGTCATGTGGGACGGATCGCGGTTTGTGGTCGGCCATAGACCGCGGGCTTCCAATCCGGCGGCGATCTGCGCTCCGCGCTCGCCCTCCGCCTCCAGCCCCACCTGCGCCACCAGCGGATACTGCCCCACATCCAGCACCTTATCCAGCACCGAACGGCCGTCCAGCGTCAGCACCTTCCAGCGCGGGGTGAGGGCGTCAAAGGGCAGGATACTGATGGCCGGACGCAAGTTCCAGGCAGCGTCGGTCAGCGCAGCAGGGGCGGCGATCTGCATCGGCAGCCCTTCGGCCGGGGGGCCAAGCAGGAACGTCAGGTAGTCGGCCACATCGCGGGTAAGCACCAGTTGCGGCGGCGCACCGAAATCCGGCAGGCCGCCCAATGAGCCGTTCAGCCAGTAGCCCTGCAACCCCTCCCATGAAAGGCCATCCGGCACGGTGGGAAAAGGCGCAGCGGGCGCATAGACCCACTGCGCTGTGAGCGTTGCCTGTGGCCCGGGGTTGAGCACCACGCGCACAATGGCCTCTTGCGGCATGGCGACTTCTACCAAGCCTGCTTCTTCTAGCACGGGCGTCAAGCGCTCCATAAGGGTATAGGGCACACCGGGCTGCACCCAGTAACCCTCCGGCGGGAGGGTGGGCAGCGCTTCAGGGGTGGGCGCGGGTGAGGAGGGGGGCTTCCCTACGTCGGTGGTGGGAAGGAGTGCGTTGGGAGTCGGAAGTAGCTGAGTAGCGGGTTGGCAAGCGGCCAGCAGCGTACAGGCCAGCAGACCCACTCTGCGCCAAAGCGGGCGGTGGCGACACAAGTGGCGCATCTCATCACCA
This sequence comes from Anaerolineae bacterium, assembly GCA_034434955.1. Classification (GTDB taxonomy): domain Bacteria; phylum Chloroflexota; class Anaerolineae; order Aggregatilineales; family UBA3940; genus DAOTYL01. The sequence goes on from DAOTYL010000248.1 coordinate 4,471, forward strand.
TCCTGCGGCGTAGAAGCCCAGATACTCGGCCAGATGGGCCTGCCAGTAGTCGGGAGAGTGCCCACCTATGCCGGTAAGATAAGTATGGGGAATGTCGCGCTCGATCAACGTCCAGCGCAGTTCCTCCACCGAGAGGGCGAATTCATCCTGCTGGCCACAGTCCAACAGGATGCGCGGGCTGGTGCGGCCATCCAGACGACGTGCCAAGTGCACCGGATCGCGTTCGGCGAAGGCCCGCTCGTCCCCCAAGCCGAAGATCCAAGGGGGGCCAAGCTGCCGCTGGGAGAAGAGCGCCGGGCTGTGGATGCCCACCGCGCCGAAGAGGTGCGGGTGGGTGAAGGCCAGCACTGCCGCCCCTGTGCCCCCCATAGAGATACCCGCAATGACCCGCGCCGAGCGCTCGCAGCGGACGCGGAAGGTGCGTTCAACGTAAGGGATCACATCTTCCAAGAGGTAGTCTCCATAGTCGCCGTAGCCCTCCATCGCTCCGGCGAAGAAGTCGGGATCGAGGCGCTGCACCATGCTGAAATCGCCGCCGGGGTCGGCGGCGTTGATGAAGAAGCTCTTGTCACCCTGCGGCATGGCAGCGATGAAAGGGGGCAACGCCCCCACCACGATCAAGCGGTCTGCCACTTTGTGGAGCTGCAGGACCGCCGTCCAATAGTGCTCATCCTCCCCCCAGGGATGCAGCAAGTATACCACCGGATAACGCCCGTGCCTTTTATCATAGCCCGGCGGGAGGTAAAGGTGCAGACGCATCAAGCGGCACAGCGCACGGCTGTGGAGGGTGCGATCGACGAGACTGCCTGCATCAGGCGACATCTCCACTCACCCCTTCCTTGCAGCGACTTGTCGATAAACTACCCACGTCTGAGCTGCCGTGCGCACCCAGCTGAAGGTCGCTGCCCGTGCCAGCCCGCGCTCTTTGAGCGTCTGCGCCAGATCGGGCTGATTCAGCACGGCAAGGATGGCCCCTGCCATGCCGCGTGCGTCATCAGGTGGCAGGGTGAAGCCCGCATCACCGACGATCTCCGGCAACGAGGCCACATCGCTCGTGATGACCGGTGTGCCGCAGGCCATCGCCTCCAACACCGGCAGGCCGAAGCCCTCATAACGCGAGGGGTAGACAAAGCACGTCGCCAGCCGATAGAGCGCCGGTTTCTCCTCTTCCTCCACCCAGCCGATGGGGCGCACCGCATCGCGAAGGGCCATCTCGTCAAGCAGTTTCTCCATATCCGTAAAGCGCGGCGAGCGCTTCTGCGGCAGACGGCCTGCCAGCACCAGCGGGAGTTGTTCCCCTGCGCCCTCACGCACGTAGGTATAGGCCTTCAGCAGGGTGGGGACATTTTTGCGCACGTCGTACCCACCCAGATAGAGCGCAAACTGCGGGGGCAGATCGTACTTACGGCGCACAGCCTCATCGTCGCTGTCCGCGCGGCGTGGATGGTACTCCTCCCCAACGGCGAGCGGCACCACATGGACACGTTCCGCCGGCACGCCGAGATGGGTGAGGACATCGGCCCGCGAAGCCTGCGAATCGGTGAGGATGGCCGCTGCGCCGCGTGCGGACGCCGCTGCCAACCCCGTGTATAGTCGCGCCAGCACACCCCCGCGATAGGCGGGCAGGATGAGGGGGATCAGATCGTGGATGGTGAGAACTACCGGCGCCGGACTACGCAGAGGGCCGCCCCAGTAAGGCACATGGGCGAGGTCGGCGCCCACACGCCCCACCGCTTGAGGAAAGCCCTGCTGTTCAAAGTGCACCTTGGCCAGATGCCCCCGCCCCTTGAGCGGCACGCGCTCCACGGCGACGCCCTTCGGCAGCGCATCCAGCGCCCAGCCGTGCGGCACGATGAGCGTGATGCGCTCGGCCGGGGAAGTTTCCATCAGCGCCTGCGTCAGGCGGCGAACATACTGACCACTGCCCGTGTCGGGTCGGTTCCAGAACCAGCCATTGATGGCGATATGCATCGTCAGCCTGCCTGCTAGAGGGCCAATGCGCCCAGCAGTGCCAGTGCCACCACCCCTATCCCAACCACCAGGCGCATGAGCGCTGCTTGCTCGGCCTCTTCGCCCCTCGCTTTGCCCACTGTCCAGCGGTCCACGTGACGACGCAGCGGGGGGAAAGCCGAGGACAAGATCAGCACACCGGTAGCCAGCGGCCCCCAGCGCCCGCCCAAGAACGCGGTAAACAGCAGCGTCATCCCGCCAAGCAGGAGGGCTAGCTGCAAAGCGCGGGCGGGCAGCGGCTCCGCTGCTCCCGGACGGCGGCCTTTGCCGTTGGCTTGCCTACCATCGGCCCTACGAGTGGCGGTCTGCTGTCTTGTAGCCATGCGGGTACGTCCTATGCCAGGCCCAAGCACTGGCGATGATGTCCTCAAGATCGGGGTGGCGTGGCTGCCACCCCAGCTCCCGCCGGATTTTCTCCGCGCTGGCGACAAGGATGGGCGCATCGCCCGGGCGACGTTCGGTTTCAATCACCGGAATAGGGTGGCCGGTGATGGCACGGGCTACCTCGATCACCTGACGGTTGCTGTAACCGCGCCCATTGCCGAGGTTGTAGGTTGCCGCGCTGCAGGTATCCAGTGCCTCCAGCGCCAGCACGTGCGCTGTGGCGAGGTCCTCAATGTGGATGTAGTCGCGGATGCAAGTGCCATCGGGCGTGGGATAGTCCGTGCCGTATAGGTGCAAATGCTCGCGTTGGCCTAGCGCCACCTGTAGGGTGAGGGGGATAAGGTGCGTCTCCGGCTCATGGGCCTCGCCGCGCAAGGGGCGCCCTGCGCCGTCCAGCATCGCGCCGGCGGCGTTGAAGTAGCGCAGGGCGCAATAGCGCAGGCCGTATACTTCGCGGTACCAGTGCAACATGCGCTCAATCATCAGTTTGGTCTCGGCATAGACGCTGGCGGGGCCGGTGAGGTCCTCCTCCGTCAGTGCCGTATCTTTGCTGGCGTACACCCCGGCAGTGGAAGAAAAAACGATGCGCAGGACGTCATGCCGCACCATTGTCTCCAGCAGGGTGAGCGTGCCCGCGACGTTGTTGCGCAAGTACTTGCCCGGCTGCTGCATGGACTCGCCTGCTGCGATGAAGGCTGCAAAGTGGGCCACAGCCTGCGGACGATAGCGCACAAAGGCCGCATCCAGTGTTGCCGCATCGCCGATGTCACCCTGCACAAACTCTGCACCGCTGGGGATCGCTGCCCGATACCCTGTGACAAGGCTATCGTAGACGACCACCTCGTGCCCGGCCTCCAGAAAGTGCGCCACCGTCGCCGAACCGATGTATCCGGCCCCACCGACCACCAGTATCTTCAACGCACGCCCTCGCTTGTGGGGGGAACGTTCCCCAGATAGTCCAGAACAGCGCGCAGCGAACGCGCCTGTGTTTCGCGTTCAAAAGCGGCCAGCCGCTCGCGCGGGACGAGGCGAAAGGCCTCAAGTGCCATACGCTCCTCGGAGAGCACAATGGCTTCCAGTTCATCCGGCTCAAGGCCGCTGGTGCGGGCGAACATCACCGAGAGCCGCCGTGCGCCGCCCTCGCGGATGTGCTGCACGACGTGATCGCGCCACGCCGTGAGATGCGTATCGGCGACGAAAGGCAGCCAGCGGTTGGGGGTGGCCTTGAGCAATGTTTCCACCGCGTCTTCGGGCAGGTGCGCCGCCGCCCGATACTCCAGATAGGTCATCAGGATACTGTACAGCCGCCAGTTGGGGTGATCAACGCCCCACGTTGCCCCTTCGACAAAAAGGGCGGGCATCACGATTTGCTCGATCCACGTCTGATCCATCACCAGATGGGTGATGTAACCTGCGACGAACGCGGCATGGGGTCTGCTCAACGCCGTAGCACGGCGCAGTTCAGGCCATACTTCCAGCATCACTACCTGCGCAGGGCGTGGGTCGTCGGGCGGGATAGTGAAGAAGTGTGTCTCTTCCCGCTTCTGCCCGCTGATGGCACGCACGTCGGGGCTGATGGCGCCCAGCAAGAAGGCCGAGCGGGCATCCTCATCGGCCAGCCACCGAAAAGCCGCCTGAATCGGCGGCTGGGCCAGCATGGCGCATACGGCAGTGATGTGGGTCTGCGCGTTCGGCATGGTGAGGCAATTCTACCCCATGCCGGAAGCACCTTCAAACGCAGTTGGCGGGGAAGCCGAGGTGTACCATTAGGGCACTTACGCCTCCTTTTTCCCCAAGGAGACCCACCCGCGCTTCATCAGATAGGCTATGGCAACGCCAACGACCATCCCAATGAGGTAGCCGTATGGCAGCCCCACTGCCATAAGCCCGACCAACAAGACAACGGTGAGATCGCTCTTGGAGGTAGAGAGATCGCGCACCAGCAGCATCAGCGCGAGGGCCTCAAAGAGCAGGATCACCCCTAGGATCGGCAAAGGAAAAACGGCTACAAGGGCATCAAACACCCGACCGAAGAACAGGCCGATGAAGATATAGAGCGCCCCTTCAATGATCACCGATCCGCCGGTGCGGGCGCCGAAGGCATAATGTCCGGCCATTCCGCCTGAGCCGTGACAGGTGGGAATGCCCCCAAAGAAGGGGTTGATGAGGTTCATCAGCGCGTAGGTCAGGCTGATCTGGCGCACCGTAAGACGGCGATGGGGAAAGAGGTCCTCAGCGATCTGCCGCGTGGCAAGGATGGAGTTCCCCAAGGAAAGGGGAATCTGCGGCAGGGCCAGCAGGACGAGGCCGTTCAGCACATCAGGCCACTGCGGGATATGAAGTTTAGGCAACCCCAAGCCGATCCCCTGCAGGAGGGTTGAAGGCTGGAGCTTAAAGGCCAGCGCGTATATGACGCCGATGGCCACGATGAAGAGGGCCGCAGGATATTTCCTGTTTCCGAGGAGGAAGACGGCTAGCATGAAGGCCACCCCGGCCAGCACGTAGCCCGCTACGCCCTCGGCCACTACATACTCTTTAAGCGCCAGCAGGGCCAGCTGAAGGCCTAATCCAAATTGGATGCCCCGTACCACGTTCTTCGGAACAATGCGTGCCAGCCAATCTATCAGCCCTGAGATGGACAGCAGGAACATGATGATGCCGACTGCCAGCCCACCGCCGTAGAGCACGGGACCGCCTAGCTTTTGGGCGATCACGATGGCCGCCATAGCCTTGAGGGGCTGGACAGGCATGGGAATACGGTAGCGCAGGCCCGTGAGGAGCTGCATCAGGCCGAACATGATCAGAACGCTTGTACCATCAAGATTGGCCGCCAAAGTCACGCCGACCACCAGGGGGAGGTCCGTGCCTATGTCTCCGAAGGCACCGGCCAGTTCGTTGCGGTCAAAGCGGATGGCAGGCGGGGCGACGCTAAGGGGTGTCTCAACGGTCTTGACGTCTTCCATGGTAGGGGGGTCTCCTTTCTGGGGGGGTCATCCGCGTCTTACAGGTATGCAGCCACTCAAGCATGGCCGCCAGTTGACTACGCCGGAACTCATGGACCAACGTGCGGTACACATTGCCCGCGCTTTCGCTTTCGGCGGCACGGTGGATTTCCTCTTCTAGCCGTGCCTGGCAGCGGGCGATCTGGGCGTCCAACAAGCGCTGCGCATCGGGGAGGTCCAGCAGGTCAAAGAAGCGCAGTTTGGCCAGCAGCACCACGCGCACTTCGCGAGGCGCTTCCACCGGCTCGTAGAGCCAGCGCGTGAAGGCTTTGCGCCCGGCCTGCGTGAGACGATAGACCTTGCGCGGGGGGCGGTTCTCCTGCGCCTCGGCGGTCATGTCCAGATAGCCTGCCGCGTGCAGATCGACCAACGCAGCATAGAACGTGCTGCGCTTGGCGTCCCATATCCCCCCAAAGACTTGCCGGAAGTCTTGGTATAGCTCATAGCCGTGCTTGGGGCATACCATCAGGAGGCCCAGGACGATATGCTCCAACAGAGGGGCGAGCGTAAGGTTGGATGATCGCTCTGCCATAGTGCTCACTGCCTGATTATTCAGATAATGAATATACGCCCTCAATGATAGCGGCTATGGTGAAAAAATGCCACTTCCCTTTATTCGTGATCCGTGCGCACGGCCAGCAATAGCGCCGCTAATCCCACCAGGGAGATAGCTACGGAAGCGAGGCTATTGGCCACCAGCCCGTGTGTAAAGAGGACCGCGCCCAGCGGCGCTCCGAGCATATGGCCGGCAGCGTGAGCGGACACGTAAGCGGCCATCATGGTGGCACGCGCCCTCGGCACCACCTCCGTCATGAGGGGGATGGAGCTGACAATGGCAAACTCAAAGGTGATGTAGAGCACAAACAGCGCAGCAAGGGCGCTCCACACGCTGCGGCTGATGAGGGGCAGGCTGAGCGTCGCCAGTGCGTTGAGCACAATCCCTACCACGACGGCGCGGCGCTTGCCGATGCGGTCGGCCAGCACTGCCACCAGCCCTTCGCCGCCCAGTTCCGCGACCCCGAGCACCGCCGAGGCTGCGCCCAGCGCCGCCACCTGCAGGCCAAAACTGTCTTCCATCCATGCACCGTAGATGATGCTGATGACCTCGTTGCTGCTGCTCAAGCACACGCCCAGCACCAACCCCGCCAGCGCAGGCCGATAGGTCAGCACTGAGCGTATGTTGGCAGCAAAAGCGGGGCGTTCGGCGCGAGTGGGGGTGTCGGAGGGGAGGAGGCGCCACAGCAGGATGGCCACACCGAACGCCAGCGCCGCGAGGAGGGGGAATGGCGC
>DAOTYL010000249.1:0-2320 GCA_034434955.1 Anaerolineae bacterium
CGACGGCAATGCCGTCGCCCACCCTCTATGAGGTTTGCCTCTGCTGGCAGCGTCGCTTGGTGGAAGGTTGCCCCTATGCGTGAATGCGCCCGTTGTACGGAGCGTTCACTGGGCCTACCTACCGCTCCAACCCTGTGGTACGAGGCAGGCATCAGCAAAAAGGCGCTGAGCATGTATCTGGGAGATATACGCGACCCTCGTTGGCAAGGACGGATGAATCCACTCACTCGCCACGCTCACCCTGGCCGCCGTGAACGGCGAGAGCTCACGACGAAGGATCGCTGAGCAACACCGAGGACACATCCACGATGGAATCAGTGGGCAGAGGAGCCACCGCAGGATGGATGCTCATGACTCGTCCCGGCAAGTGGGAGAAGCGGCCCTCAAAAGACAGCCCAGGAGAGGCGATAAGCAGGGACGCCAAGAGCCTGCGCGGGAGTCACCGAGGGCTGCCTGCGCTGAGCATCGTCAGGGGCAGCTCGTGCTCGTTCAAGAAGAGCTCGGGTGCACTCATCAATAATAGGGGCAACCGCTCGTAGGCTGATAACTGGCAAAAGTTGATTTATAGAGGATGGGCGACGGCAGTGCCGTCGCCCACCCAGGGTTGTTCTGCCCCTATCTGTGAATGCATCCGAAGAGCTCAACACGATTTCCGAGACTCATTCAAGGAGAAGGGCGGGTTGTTAGATTGAATTAGCGTGAGATCGCACGTGCGATTGTGGGAATAGGGAGGACCGGCAGCGCGCTCTTCCCTCTACTGCATTCGCAATGCCAGCGGCAGGTAAAGCCGATATTCTCCGAGGGAAGGGTCCTCGCAGAACACTCGCACGTTGTCAATCGCCCAGTAATAATCATCCGAAGCGTCGTAATAACGAAAGCGAACCTTGAAAGAAGTAGCACCGGACAGTGTGTTCGTTAAATCAATGAGGGTTGTTCGAGGCCCGGTGGGATAACTCCAGCCGCGCCATCCATGCTTCCATACCCACGTGCTTCCATTCACGGAGACCTCTACATCGGCTTTCTCGATCTCAAATCCCCGCATGTAATCTGAAAATGAGATGAAGACCTTCCTTGGATTCCCTGGGCAGGACTCAACGGAAATCCAAGGGGTAATCAGCTGCTCATCTTGGGTAGCGCCAGCGCCGGCCGCGTCGGAGTCCACAATAGCGAAGGGTGGTACAAAGGGTGATCCGATATTGCGGTTTCCAGGGTTTGCCGTCGTCCAGGTGCTGGCAGCGCCCCCGCCGGATCCACCATCCACCACCTGCCAAGTGGAAGGGATGCCCCCGCTAAAATCCTCCTCGAGCAGCACGCGAGGCGGTCCAAAGGTGGCAATGCAGGTCATGTTTCGCTGGATTGTCACCGTAATATTGGGCGAAGTGCCCGAACAATCTCCCAACCATCGGATAAAGCTTGAACCGGCAGCAGGGGACGCTGTTAGGCTGATTATGGTCCCGCTTTGATAGTTTTCTGTGCAGTCTCCAGACACCACGCCGGCAGCAATCGCGCAGTTAATCCCTCCATCCGAGCTACTGACTCCTCCGCTGCCCCGACCTGCACCCTGTATGGTCAACGTAAAGGTTGTCTGCGCGCGGACGGATGCTTGCCAAGCCTGGGAGACCATGCCCAGGGCGAGCAGCGCGATGAACAACACTTTCACTGCCCTGCGTACCGCGTTGATACGGCGAACCGCAGCAAGTATGGGGCGAGAACCATCTGAGTTATCCTCTCTAGTGGGTGTCGCATACACCAGCCAGAAGCCTCGATCGCTCTTCGTCTTAGTGTGGCTACGGAACATCGCATGCCTCCTTGGTGATGGTGGCGTCTTTTGCGATCAAGGAATCCCTCTTTTTAGTATACTCCGCATTTAGACAACCGATTTGGGACAAGCTCTGTGAGAGCGCCGGCATCTCTGACCACTTGGCAGGGGCGGCACACCGGCGGGCAACATCGCCCCTGCCGGCGAACGCGCCCGCGCTGGGGTTTGTGTTACAACCAGGGCCATGCGCATCCTGGCCATCGAGACCTCATGCGATGAGACTGCTGCTGCGGTAGTAGATGAGGGGCGCTTCATCCGCTCGAACGTCGTCGCCTCGCAGATGGACTTACACCGGCGCTACGGCGGCGTGTTCCCCGAGCTGGCCTCGCGGGCGCACGTGGAGGCGATCGCGCCGGTCATCGAATCGGCGATGGCCGAAGCCGGCGCGAGCTGGGAGTCGCTCGACGCCGTGGCAGTGACCAAGGGGCCGGGCCTGCCCGGCTCGCTGGTGGTTGGTGTCAACGCGGCCAAGGGCATCTGCCTGGCGCGCGACCTGCCGCT
>DAOTYL010000250.1:0-7457 GCA_034434955.1 Anaerolineae bacterium
GCTTCGTCCAGCAAAGCTTGCAAGGCGCCAAAAGCGGCGATGTCGGCTTCGCGCAGCGCATCCGCGCCTAGCAGGGCGGCTACTTCGCTGCGGTGCTGACGCAGCAGATCGATCAGCACAGCGCGGGTATCGGCATCCAGACGGGAAGAAAGCACCAGCACATCGGATGGCACGGGTGGCAGCTCGGCGATCACGTCAACGGCTTGCGGGTCGTCGAGGAGGGCCTGCGCCCCCAGCGTCGTTGCTCCCACATCACAGCGTCCCTCCACGATCAGTCGCAGCACCTCCTCATCGCTGCCGGCGTCTACGACATCTTGTAGATCGGTGAAGGGGTCTACACCCTCTGCCCGCAGCGCCAGCATGGGCACAATCCAACCGGAGATAGAGAGGGCATCGGGGCGGCAGAAGACGCGGTCACGGATGTTGGGCAGGCTAAAGATGCGATCGGCTGCGGCCACAACCTGCCCCTGCGTGCTGATGTGGCCGTCTTGCTCGCTCTGGAAGAGCAACTCGCCACATCCCTGCGCTGCTGCTGCAAGGTAGGAGAAAGCATCCAGCGAGACCACAGCGGCCATCCCATCACACAGTGCGCGGTAGGCGTCAGCATAGCGGTCGCTCAGCACGATCTCAATGTTGAGGGCAGCCTCGGCGGTCAGGCGTTCTGCCAGCGCAGCTGACGATGCCTCATCCGGCGGTGCCGGCTGCACCAGTACCCAGCGGAGAGGGTTATCCGCGCTGCCGGGGCGGGGCAGGGTGGGCAGCGGCGGCAGAGGGGTCGCCACCGGAACCGGGGTTGACGTAGGGCGAGCAGGGGCTTGGGCTGCCCGTCCCCCACGACAGGCGGCCAGCCCTATCAGCAACAAGGTTGCCAACGCCAGATGAGTGCAGCGCCTGCGGTTTATGGTGACGCTCCTTTCACCCACCGTGCACCATGATACTCAAAGCACGGCGGAGCGGCAAGGGTAAGGGCTTTACGCTTTGGTTAAGGATTGGCCTCAGCCTCACTGGGGACAATCTCGATCCAGTGGGGGTCCACATGGTCGTTGAGCGGGGCGATGCCCACGTCCTCGTGGATCAGGCCGGCCCAGAACTGCTGCGGGTTGCGTGCTTCGACGATGTTGGTCAAGCGAATGCCGCCCGTCACCACAGCACGCTGGCCGGGCATAAGGTAATAATGTATCTGCCCGTTGTGCTCAATAGGGGTGAGCGTCTCCGGCGTGCCCAGCGCCCAGCGCCAGGGGTAGTTGGAGAGGCACGTCTGGCAGTGGATGCCCACGCGCCAGGCCCCCGATTCCTCATAGTAGCCGGTGCTGGCGAAAGTCTCATCCTGCTCATACACATAGCCCGGCGGCGGGCCGGTGGTGCGGATAGGCGCATCGCCGTAGTTCTCAACGGTCAGTTCGAAGTACAGCACGTCTCCCACGACCACCGTCTCGGCAGAGAAGTTGACCGTGTCGCCCACCGGCTGGCCGACGATCTCGGCCAGCGGCACGCCACCATCACGGATGGTAAGCTGCCCCGTGCGCTGGATGCGCTGGCCTTCTTCATCTGATGCTTCTACCAGCACCGTGTAGGTCCCATCGGGCGGAGGGTCAATGCCCATATCTACGCCGCCATCCCAGCGGAAGGTGTGGCGGCCTTCCTCGCCGGGGGCGCGCCCTTCCTGCGATTCGGGCACAAAGTAGCGCTTGCCCGCGCTGTCGATGAGGAACACCTCCAATTGGGCCGGTTTGGGCACGTAGACGTTGATCCACACCAGGTCGTCCAACCCATCCTGATTGGGGGTGAAGACCTCCGGCGCAATGGAGAACTCCCACAGATCGGGCAGGAGCGGATCGGCGTCGGCGACCACTAGCGTACCGCTGCGCCGCTCGACCTGTCCGGTGAGGTGATCCAGCGCCGCGATGACCCACGTGTAGGTGCCATCGGCGAGCAGGCGGGCGAGCACGGTGCCGTGCACCTCCTCGCCCTCGCGGACGTAGCCCTCTACCACGCCGCCAAACAACACCCTGTACTCGCCGCGCGGGCGGGTTTGATCGCGGCGGAAGTAGTAGCGCTGCCCTTGAGCATCCTCAAAGTAGATGGAGACGGTCGCCTCACGGCGCAGGCGATAGGTGATCTCCGTGACGTCGGTATCGCCGTCGGCGTTAGGTGTGATGGTGGTCAGGCTGAAAGTGGCCTCGGCGATCACCGGCGCCAGAGGGCGGCTCATCACGTATCCCAGCGCCAGCAGTAGGATCAGCGTCGCTAGGGCAAAGATGACCGTCAAGGCAGGCGGAATACGCACAATTTCCCCCTCATTATTATGTGAGGGTATCGCACTGTCATACGCATTGTGCCGAAGTCTAACCAATACGCCGCAGGCTGGCAAGTGATCGGTGGGGGGAGACCTCATCCCCCGACTTTGCGAAGGGAGTTATGTCAGGGCATTGCTAGGAGGCCGAATGGGGGTATACTCACTGCGGAGAAAGGGAGGGACCCGCGTATGTCGTTGACATACCAGCAGGCACTGGATTATATTCACAATTTTGACGACCCATACCTCGCAGCGTTGCGCGATCACGGCAAGCAGACCTGGGGTCTTGACGGCGTTCGCGCCTTGCTGGCGCGGCTAGGCGATCCCCATCTTGCTTACCCCACCATCCACGTTGCTGGAACAAAGGGCAAGGGGTCAACCTGTGCTTTCATCGCGCGGGGATTGATGGAGAGTGGCCTCAAGACGGGGTTGTATATCTCGCCGCATCTGCAGGACTGGCGCGAGCGCATCCAGATCGACGGTGCGCCGATCGGAAGAGCGGCGCTGGCGCGGTTGGTGGAGGATGCACAACCCTATCTTGAGGGGGCGCCGCTCAGCACATTTGAGGTGACGACAGCGCTGGCGCTGTGGCACTTCGCCCGCGAGCGCTGTGATGTAGCGGTGATCGAGGTCGGTTTAGGTGGTCGGCTGGATGCGACCAGTGTGGTAGAGCCTGTGGTGGCGGTGATCACCAGCATCAGCCTTGACCATACGCAGTTGTTGGGCAACACGCTAGCCGAGATCGCCGCCGAAAAGGCTGCTATCATCAAGCCGAAGACGCCGGTGGTCAGCGCTCCGCAGGAGCCGGAGGCGCTGGCTGTTGTGGAGGCGCGCGCGCGGGCGCAGGGCAGCCGTCTGATATTGGTAGGGCGCGACTGGCGCTACGAAGTGATTAACGCCACCTGGGAGGGCACGGATGTGCTGATCGGTGGGGACGGTGGGATGCAAAAGCATCATGTTGGTCTGCCCGGGCTGTTTCAGGTGGAGAACGCAACGGTGGCGCTCGCTGCCCTGCACGAGGTCGGGAAGGCGGGTTTGCCCGTGACCGAGGCGGGATGTTCGGCAGGGCTGGCGAAGGCCCATTGGCCGGGGCGCATGGAGCGTATTTCTTGCCAGCCTACCGTTGTGCTGGACGGGGCGCACAATCCGTACTCAATGCGCCGCTTGTTAGAGTCGCTGGAGCTGCTGCTGGGAGAAGAAGAGCGCGCGGTGCGCCCGACGTTCATCTTTGGTTGTATGGCCGATAAGGATATCGTAGGGATGCTGGAGGCGTTGCTGCCTGCGGCGCGGCGGCTGATCCTGACGCAGGCCAACACGGCACGAGCTGCCGCGCCTGATGACCTGCTGGCCCGTGCTCTGGAGGTAGCAGAAGGCGCACGCCATGCAGGCATGGCTTGGCCCGCCCGCGTCGATCTGGTCACCGCCCCTACGGTCGCCGAGGCTTTACGTGCAGCGTCCGCCGAGCTGGGTTCCGACGATGTGCTGTGCGTCACCGGCTCGCTGGCAGTGGTGGGCGAGGCGCGCAGTGTACTGATCGGCGAAGAAATGCAAGAGGAGATTTAACGGTTAGATATGGATTCCTTTGATGAGGATTTCCCTCAGCTGATAGGCGCACTGGCCGAGTTTGATAAGGCGCTGGAGCGCGAGGTAGACGAGAACGGCTTGATCGAGGCGCCGTTGGTCCCGCTGCGCGATCTAGTGATCTACCCCAACATGGTGACACCACTCTTCATCGGGCGCAGCCGCTCCTTGGAGGCCATTCAGGCTGCCCAGCGCGAGGGCAAAATCATCATTTGCGCCACGCAGCGCGATCCCGATGTGGAGGAGCCGGGGCTGGAAGACCTCTACGAGGTAGGCGTGGAGGTCGTTCTAGGCCGCACATTGCGTATGCCAGACGGCACAACCAGCGCGTTGGTGCAAGGTCGGCGGCGCGTGCAGATAGTGGAGTTGGTGGAGACCGATCCGTGCTACCGCGTGCGGGCACGCCCCATCGTGGAGGTCGCCGAATCCTCTCACGAGATCGAGGCGCGTATGCGGGCCGTGCTGACCTTGTTTGAGAAGTACGTCCACCTGAACCGCAGCCTGCCGGAAGATGCCTATGTCTATGCCCTGAACATTGAGGAACCGGGTTGGCTGGCGGATATGGTGGCTACCACGCTCAACCTCAGCACCGAGGAGCGCCAGAATCTGCTGGAGGAGGCCGATCCCGGGGAGCGGTTGATGCGCGTCAGCATCCTGCTGGGCAAAGAGTTGCAGGTGCTGGAGATCGAGGACCACATCCACACCCGCGTGCAGCAGGAAGTGGACAAGACCCAGCGCGAGATGTTCCTGCGTGAGCAGATGCGCATCATTCAGAGTGAGCTAGGAGAGGGCGACATCTTCCAGCAAGAGGTGGCCGAACTACGCGAGCGCATTGAGAAAGCCGATCTGCCGGAGAATGTGCGCGAGAAGGCCATCAAGGAAGTGGAGCGCTTGGCCGGCATGCCGCCTATGGCGCCGGAGATCGGCATCATCCGCACCTATTTGGACTGGCTGCTGGAGCTGCCCTGGACGGCGCAGACCGAGGATAACCTTGATGTGCGCCACGTGGCGCGGGTGCTTGACGAAGAGCACTACGGCCTCGAGAAGGCGAAGGAGCGCATCCTAGAACATATTGCGGTGCGCAAGCTGGCCGCCGATCGGATGAAGACGCCCATCCTGTGCTTTGTGGGGCCGCCCGGCACGGGGAAGACCTCGCTGGGCAAGTCCATCGCCAAGGCACTGGGGCGCAACTTCGTGCGTGTCTCGCTGGGCGGGGTGCGCGATGAGGCGGAGATTCGCGGCCATCGGCGCACCTACATTGGGGCGATGCCGGGCCGCATCATCCAGACGATGCGCCGCGCTGGCACCATCAACCCACTCTTCATGTTGGATGAAATCGATAAGCTGGGGCAGGACTTCCGTGGCGACCCTTCAGCGGCGTTGCTGGAGGTGCTCGATCCGGAGCAGAACCATGCTTTCTCCGACCACTATCTAGAGGTGGACTACGATCTAAGCAAGGTCATGTTCGTGACGACGGCCAACTACACCGATCCCATCCCGCCCGCTCTCCGGGATCGGCTGGAGATCATCGAGTTCCCCGGCTATGTAGAAGAAGAGAAGCTGGAGATCGCGCGCTACTTTCTCATCCCGCGTGAGCTAGAAGCGCACGGTCTCTCTGATAAGAACATCCGCTTCGAGAGAACGGCCCTACAGACCATCATCCGCCAATACACCTACGAGGCGGGCGTGCGCAATCTGGAGCGTGAGGTGGCCAATATCTGCCGCAAGATCGCACGCCGCGTGGCCGAGGGGCGCTCATACCCTCGCCGCATCACAGCGAGCATGTTGCACAAGTTTCTTGGCCCGCCGCGCATTCCCAGCCCCTTGGTTTACGATAAGGATGAGGTAGGGGAGGCGCTGGGCATCGCTTGGACGGAGGCGGGCGGCGATTTGCTGCCTGTTGAGGTGACGCTGATGCCCGGCAAGGGCAATCTGACGCTCACCGGCCAGTTGGGCGAAGTAATGCAGGAAAGCGCACAGGCGGCGCTGAGCTACACCCGCTCGCGGGCCAAGGACTTTAGCATTGCCCCTGAGCGCTTTGAGAACACCGACGTGCATATCCACCTGCCGGAGGGGGCTATTCCCAAGGATGGGCCTTCGGCGGGCATTACACTGGCGACAGCGCTGATCTCGGCCTTTGCCAATCGGCCTGTGCGCCATGATGTGGTCATGACGGGCGAGATTACCCTGCACGGGCGCGTGTTGCCGGTGGGGGGCATCAAGGAGAAGGTGCTGGCTGCGCAGCGGGTGGGCATCACCACGGTGATCATCCCGCAGGAAAACGAGAAAGACCTGATGGAAGTGCCGCGCCGCGCCCGCAAAGGGCTGCGCTTCATCACCGTGCGCACGATGGATGAGGTGCTACAGGCTGCCCTGCGCGAGCCGCTGCGGACGGCCGGCGTCAGGCGTAGAAAAGCTGCCTCCCCGTCCAATGGGGGGAAACAGGAACAGGGTCGCCAAAATCCTTGACAGTCTAGCAGAGGCGCGGTAGACTAATCCCTTGCTAATTGAACGGGCAATCGGCGGCACGCTCATGTGGCTGTGAGCCAATGTCGCTGAATCGGATATGGAGGTTGTGGGAAGGTCATCTGTTCCACACGATGGCCTTCTCAATTCCGAGAGCGAAACGGGCGCATAGCGACATCGCCCGTTTTGCGTGCCAAACGGTTTGGTGGATGCAGAAGGGAGTGTGGGCCTTGTCAGCGAGGCCCAGGAGGCAGAAGAGTGCCGACGATCAACCAACTAGTCCGCAAGGGACGCAGGAGTAAGCACAAAAAGAGCAAGGCTCCGGCCCTGCAGTACACGTTCAACAGTTTTGTGCAACGGCGGGTGCGGCAGCCGAAGGGCGCACCTCAGAAGCGCGGGGTGTGCACGCAGGTGCGCACGATGACGCCCAAAAAGCCGAACTCGGCGCTGCGCAAGATCGCCAGGGTGCGCCTCTCCAACGGAATTGAGGTCACGGCTTACATCCCCGGCGAGGGGCACTCCCTGCAGGAGCACTCGGTGGTGTTGGTACGCGGGGGCCGTGTGAAGGACCTGCCTGGTGTGCGCTACCACATCATTCGGGGAACGCTTGACGCGACGGGTGTGGAGGCGCGTCATCAGGGCCGTAGCAAATATGGGACCAAGCGACCCAAGTAGCGCGATGCCGCTGATGGCAGCGCGTGGAAGGGTTGGAAGCAGGAGTTTGTGGAATGCCTAGGCGATACCGTCCGCCGAAGCGGAAAGTCGATCCCGATCCGAAGTACAACAGCGTCCAGGTGGCCATGATGATCAACCGCATCATGCGGCGCGGCAAGAAGAGCCTTGCCCAGCGGATCATGTACACCGCTCTGGATTTGGTGGCGGAGCGCGCTAAGCGCAATCCGCTGGAAGTGCTCGATCAGGCCATCCGCAACGTTACGCCCATGGTTGAGGTGAAGGCTCGCCGTGTGGGCGGCGCCACCTATCAGGTTCCTGTTGAGGTGAACCCCTATCGGCGCAACTCGCTGGCGATGCGCTGGATCTTGCAGGCCGCGCGTGCTCGCAGTGGGCGCGGCATGGCCGAGAAGCTGGCGGGTGAACTGCTGGATGCGGCCAA
>DAOTYL010000251.1:0-3794 GCA_034434955.1 Anaerolineae bacterium
AAAGCATCATCTCGAAGTCGGCCTCTTTTTGGTACGGGCCGCTCTCCGAACGTTTGACGATCTCAGGTAGCCAGTTGGTGAGCATACGCCTCCTCCAGATGTGAAAGCGTTTGACCGACGTGTCTTCGGTCAAACGCTTCGCCGATCCAGTGGTGCCCGCGTGGCCGCAGCAGCATGGGCGGCAGCACTATCAAAGTTGAGACCCAGCGCGGCCAACTCTCCCTTCACCTCTTCGTAGAGGGCCAGCCATTCCGGCTTGGGGCGCACGCGGACAACGTCATACACCTCGTCAAAGCGCTTCCCAACGGGGCGCTTGTCGAGATCATGTTGGTACCGCTCAACAATCTTGGTGGCAATCTCGTTGGCCTCTACACGGCTCATTCCGGCAGTGGCATACGCCACCTCGGCCATCCAGCGTGCTTCTAGCCCGCTCACATGCCCAGGCTCGGTACCCGCCGCCGAGCGCGGGCCGATCAACGCCGCCGCTCCTGAGGCAACAGCCACCATCGCTTGGGCAGCGACCTCGTAGAGCAGCGTCTTAGTGCCCGGCCCTCCCACCGGCGTGATCACCACGTCGTTTAGCAGGTGAGTGTTGCGGCTGAGGGCTTGCTCGGCGGGGGCCAGGGCACGCAGGATATCGGGTGTGGTGGTGTTGCCGTAGAAGGGATGAGTGGGCGAGACGCTGTGAGTGCGCGTCATGTAGGCCATCTGCATCAGGATACAGCCGCCCACGATGGCGATAGCCATGCCCTCGCGGCCGCCGGTCATACCGCCATAGATGGTGTTGTAGAAACTGTGGATGATGCTGCCCGTCTTGATGAGGTGCGCTACCTTCGTCATTAGCGCATAGTTGGTCTTAAACTCACTAATCATGGCGATATGGCGCCAGTGGTGCGGGCCGAACCCAACCGAGGCGGAGAGTTCCCCGATCTCGGAGACTGAGTTCTCCACACAGCCGATACCCAGTCCCGGCCGCCCGGCACGTTGGGTAGCGGCTTTGGACATCTCATACTCATGCCAGGAGAGCATGACCTCCCAGGGGGAATGGCTACGCCCCTCGCGCCCATAGACGGTCTCTAGGCTGCCGTCGATCATGAGGTCAACAAGCGGCTCTTGAGCGTAGCTCTGCTGGATCGGAAGGTACAGCTCTTCAGGCAAGGGAGTCCCCACTGGCCCGCCCTTGATGGTAATGGGGCGGGGGTCTTCAGGCCAGCGCTTGTACTCGGTGTGCTCGTCAGGGAACTCGCCCACCGTGACATGGTCGGGGGCGATGCTGATGGCATCCAGAATCTCCTGCCGTGTCCAGACCATGCGACGCCGGGTGCTGGTGCAATACACACCGATCCGTTCCGCCATCTCAAGCCCAGCCTCAAACAGTCGATCGGCTAGGGCGTCGTCGCTAGGGATAATGGGCGCGTCAGCCGGGATCGAGATGTCGTATTTTGCCCTCAGGTCGGCCATCGTCTCTGGGATGAGGGTGACGTCGAACTCCTCCTCCTCCATGAGGGGGCCGTTTTCCATGCGATCCAGAACATCCATCAAGCGTACTGCGTTTCGCATCGTTACGTCACTCCTCTAGACCGAGAAGTTGTCGGCACTTCCTGACCGCGTCAACGGCATCCGCGCCGTAGGCATCGGCGCCGATGCGTTGGGCATAGGCTTCGGTCACCGGCGCACCGCCGACGATCACTTTGAACCGATCGCGCAAACCTAGCCCCTCCAGTTGCTTGATAACATCCGCCATATAGGGCATGGAGGTCGTCAGCAGGGATGACATCCCTATAATGCTCGCGTCGTGATTGCGCGCTGCTTCGATGAATTGCTGGGCCGAAACATCAACGCCTAGGTCAACGACCTTAAACCCGTTGACCTGTAGCATGAGGCTGACCATGTTCTTGCCAATGTCGTGGATGTCGCCCTGGCAGGTGCCGATGACAACCGTCCCCGCTTCGACGTTGCTCCCATGTTGCTCCCGAATAGCGGGCTCCAGCACTTCGCGCTGCATGGCCTTGACGACTTTGGCCGCTTTGATAAGTTCGGGTAGAAAAATCTCCAGCCGCTCAAACTGTTTCCCTACCTCGTAGAGGAGAGGCTGCACTACCTCCAGAAACATGGCAGTGGGCGTCATCCCGCTCGCCAGAGCTTCTCTGGCAATTTCAACACCGCGCGCTTCGTTGCCCGCAGCCAGAACCTTGCTCAATTCTGCCCGTAGGGCCTCTATCTGTGTGCTGCCATCGGTCATAGCGATCTCCCCTAATGAGTACATCTCACGAGTGTGTTCATCTTAGTTGATTGTCCCTTCCTCTCCTCCTTTCTCCGCATGTGAGGGGTTGTTATATTGAAAGGAGCAGGACAATATCCTATGGTGGACTGTCCTGCTCCCTCTCCGCGGAGGAAATCGGTACAGGTAAGAGAGAGACCCGTCGACCTGGCTGAGTGCCCTGTCAAGGGGCAACATCACAGTTGCGGGACAGCGCCGGACTTGCACCGGCTTCCTCGGATCGCCCTCTGTAAAACTCAACGCTCATTGGACCTGAGATCACCGGCTTTATGAACGGTCTACCTCCCAGGAGAAGGGCCTCACTACCCGACGGATCGCATCAAAACGGATAATGTCGCTACGATGATATTCCAGACAATACAACACCGGCTCTTGGTGAGTGTTGTATCCTACCTCTTCAATGCGCAATAGAGGATAGCCCGGCGGGCAATTCAGCTCCCGTCCCAGATCAGGATCGGCGATCTCGGCTCGGACATTGCTGATCTGGTAGATCACCTCTTGCTGACAACGTTCGTACAGGAAGCGGTAGATCGGCTCGCGCCCGGTGGCTTCATCGTCCAACCTATCACGGTGAGAAGGGAGCACGAGCGCTAGGGGAACTGCGTTGTGCACAAAGATGACGGGAGCACCGTTGGCGAGGAATACTTTGTCAGCGAGGTAGAACTCATCCTCCTCATCTAGGCCGAAGTGCCTGGCCAGCGGCCCAGCCGGGCCTACGCCGACGCGGATGACTTTCACCTCTGCTTGATAACCCTGCTGCGCGATAAGGTCCTGGAACTCAACGTTCTCAACGAAGTTCGATTTGAGGCCGGGGAGATTAGAATTGACGAAGGTACCCACGCCATGGCGGCGAACGATCACGCCCTCGCGCGCCAGCATGGTCAGTGCTTCGCGGACGGTGGCCCGGCTCACGCCCAGCTCAGCAGAAAGCTGCGGCTCAGAAGGGAGTTGCCCCTGCGTCTCGGCATAACCGCCCCGTTCGATCCGTTCGCGGATCTCCTGCTTGACGAGATAGGCCAGAGAGACAGGCCGTCTAAACATCGGCGTTCCTTCCGCTGGGCCGTGCACCCTTGCACGGCGAAGGAGCGCATGAGCAAGTTGTCTGATGTCTGATAACTACTAGGTATCAGGGTAAAGGAATCGGGAACGCAGAGCACGTGACATTTTTCCTGAAGGCAGGGGACATTCGTCAATTTATCTACCAAGAGCATCCAGAATGGCACAACCCTACCCCCTATACTCTCTCTCCATAGGTGGGCAAGGCTTATCTGATTTGATTAGGATGAGTCAAAGAGGTGTCGTCAGGCTATAGCAGCGGAGGCGATGACAGTCCGCAAAGCAGATTGTCACACAGGGTGGGGCCAACGAAAAAAGCCCCCGCGTAGGGCAAAGCGGGGGGGGAAAAGAGCACAGGTCTTGCGGCGATGGCCTGCTCTCCCACCGGGCTGCCCCGGCAGTACCCTCGGCGCTGGCGGGCTTAACGACCGGGTTCGGGATGGGACCGGGTGTGTCC
>DAOTYL010000252.1:0-3034 GCA_034434955.1 Anaerolineae bacterium
CGCAGCAGGTCGCCGATCTGAGCCAGCCCCCGCACTATCCCGCTAGTAGGCGCACGCAACACCCGCTCTGCCGTCTTATCTCCCACGCGGCCCGGGAGTTTGGTATCCGCCTCAGCTGCACCCTTCCAGATCACACGTCCTAGGTTGTGGCCACGATTGGTTTCCAGCACCGCGTCGCAGTTCTGAGGGGCCACAAAGCCCGGCCCCAACCCGATCACCAGCGGTGCTCGGATCGGTTGGGGACCGGGGTCGCGCTTCAACATGCGGGCGTCAATCAACACCACCGGATCGTAAGCGGGCAACAGGCGGCCTTGGGGATCGACGAGGACAGCGATCTCGCCTGCTGCTTGCACGGCCAGCACCTCTTCCACGCTGGCAACGCGGCGTGCCGTCACCCCCTCAACTGTGACCATCCCCTCCACCGCCGCCGATCCGAAGGACACCGCCCGCCGCACCAACAGCGGTTGGGGGAGTTCCGTGATCAGAACGGGGAAGCCGACCTTATGCAGGCGGTAGGCGACCCCACTGCCGAGGTCGCCTCCGCCGCGTATGACCACACGAATCGCGCCAAAGGGTGATGTGCTCACGTTGCAGCCGAACGTCCCAGGCCAGCTTCGCGGAAGCGCGCTACCAACCGCTCGGGGATAAGGGGTAAGGCATCGAACCAGATGCCAGTGGCATCATGCAGCGCTGCGACAACGGCCGGCGCATAGGGGATAAAAGGCATCTCACCCATACCGCGCGCTCCCCATGGGCCGATTGGGTCGGGGCATTCCAGTATGACCGACTCTACATGATGGGGAACATCCAGCACGCTGGGGATCAGGTAGGTACTGAGGTGCGGCGTCAGGATATGCCCCTCACGCATCTGGAAATGCTCAATCAGCGCATAGCCGTGCGCCTGCACCACGCCGCCCTCAATCTGCCCTTGCACCAGCTGCGGATTGACCGCCCGTCCTACGTCGTCGGCACAAATGACGTTAAGCACGTCAACCATGCCGGTCTCAAGGTCCACTTCAAGTTCAACCGCTTCCGCTACGTAGCCATAAGCGAAGTTTGGCTCGCTGCGGCCCGTCTGCGGGTCAAAAGGTGTAGTTCTGGGCGGGTGATAGGAAAACACCCCAACAGCCGGGCGTTCCTCGTCACGCCAAGCCTTCAGCGCCGCCTCCGCTGCACCTCGGATCGCATTGCCGGACATAAACGTCATGCGCGAAGCCGAAGCGCTGCCGGAGTTACCGGAGGTCGCCGTGTCGGACATCACCAGATGCACCTTCTCGATAGGCACTCCAACAGCTTCGGCCACCATCTGCGCCATAACGGTATGGGCACCCTGCCCTACGTCCGCTCCAGCGTGGCGCAACACCACCTTTTCAATCTGTGTGTCGCCGTGCAGCTCTACAATCGCATCGCAGCGTTCGGGCGCACCGAAGCTGAAGCCCACGTTCTTGAAGCCGCAGGCAAAGCCGATGCCGCGCCGCCGCGTCGGATTCTGGGGTTGGGGCGTCTTCTCGCGTTGCCAGTGCCCCTCTACGACCGTCCAACCGGCCTTCTTGGCGCAGGCCTCCACTACACGGTCAATACTGACGCCCGCTGGCAGTGGGGTGCTAAGGTGGGTCAGGTCACCATCACGCAGGACGTTTTTCAGCCGTAGTTCAACCGGGTCCATGCCCAGCGCCTCGGCCAACTTGTTCATCTGGCACTCGGCAGCAAAAGCGCCCTGCGGGCCCCCGAAGCCACGAAATGCGCCGGTAGGCAGGTTGTTGGTATAGACGGTATAGGAGTCCAGCTTGACGTTGGGGAATACGTATGGCCCTACACCCATCACGGTAGTATTGCCCAGCACTTTAGTGGAGGTGTAGGCATAAGCCCCCGCATCGCTCACTATCAGCACCTCGGCGGCGGTGAGCTTCCCTTCGCGGGTAGCACCCCACTTGGCTTTGATAGTATAGGGATGCCGCTTGTGATGCCCCCTGATCGACTCTTCGCGGCTCCATACGATCTTGACCGGACGCCCCACCTTCCAGGCAGCCAGCGCCAAGACAATCTGGATGGACATATCCTCCCGCCCGCCGAATGCCCCGCCGATGGCGCGGTAGATCACCCGCACCTTCTCCGGCGGAAGGCCCAGTGCATGGCAAATCTGCTCCTGATCCTCATGCGCCCACTGCCCGGCCACCTCAACGGTGACACGCCCTTCTTCATCGATGTAGCCAATGCCGGCCTCCGGTTGGAGGTAGGCATGCTCTTGCCACGAGGTCCTGTACTCTCCCTCAACGATGACATCAGCTTCCCGCCAGCCTGCTTCCATGTCGCCCTTGCGCACCTGATAGTGCGCAACAATGTTGTTGGGCTTATCGGGATGCAGCTGGGGAGCACCTTCCTTCATCGCCTCAAAGGGGTCAAAGACAGCGGGTAGGTCTTCGTAATCCACGCGGATCAGGTCGCGGGCGGCAGCGGCCTGCGCCTCCGTCTCGGCGATCACCAGCGCCACCTGATCCATGATGGTGCGCACAACATCCGCACCTTCTTTGCTACTCCCTGGCCCACACAGCACAGGCTGATCGGGGATGATGAGGCCGTATTCGTTGACCGGCACATCTTTGGCCGTCAACACGGCCACTACACCGGGAGCGGCTTCCGCCGCACGGGTATCGATGGAACGGATGCGTGCATGGACACGATCCGAGAAGAGGATTTTCATGTGGAGCATTCCCTCGCGGACGAGGTCGCCGGGGAAGAGCGTTTCCCCCGTGACCTTGCCCAGAGCGTCCACACGTTCCACGTTTTGGCCAACTACTTGGGTAGTCATATAGGATTACTCCTCGTTCTAGGGGAAGCTCCCATCCTTTCAGCGCTTACGTCTAGGAGGGCCTTTACGCGCCCTGACCTCATGGAGGGAAACATCCGCTTCCCCCACAGGTGGTTTCATTACGAGGAACAGCACGATCATCAAGATGGTGAAGGAGATACCAAAGATCAGCAACGCCACGATCCCCTGTTTGATCACCACAGGCCAGTCCGGAAAGACGATGGG
>DAOTYL010000253.1:0-3922 GCA_034434955.1 Anaerolineae bacterium
TTTGCCGCCTATATGTACCATCAGATGAGTATCCACTGGTCTGCCATCCGAACGCAGATTATCGATCCGCTTCTTAACGTCCTGCGATGATCGATCTGGCGCTTGACGTGCTCACAGCCGCGTGGATGTTGCTGGCGATCTATGGCATGGGCCGCGCTTTGCGGCGGCTGGTGCGCCTCCCCCTGTGGAGCCACGCTGCCGATCTCGCCTACACGTTTGCCTTCGGTTTGGGCGCTGTGGTGACGTTGCTCTTTGCCCTTGCGCTGATAGGCTGGCTGCGTCCGCTGGCAGGCTGGTTGCTGCTTGTGGGCGGCGTTCTTCTGGCGGCGTGGCAACACCGCTCCCTGCTCGCCGACCTCCGTGCGCTGGCGGAGGTGGGGCGTTGGGGCCTTGCGGCGTCATGGTTCGTCAAGGCTGCCGCGCTGATCGCACTGGCCTTTGCGCTGCTTAACCTTATAGCCGACCTCGCTCCGCCCATCGAGGGCGATACGGTGCATCAGTACCTGCTGGTGCCGCGCTACTGGGTAGAAGCCGGGCGCTATATCCAACCCACGCACATCTGGGCCTCCACGCTGCCCGGCAACATGATGATGCTCTCGGCGTGGGCGCTGTTGCTGCGCCCCGGTTACAGCCTTGCCACGCTGATCACCGGCTTAGGGATGAGCGCCCTGCTTGCGCTGGGCGTTTATGCGTTGGCGCGGCTGCACTATGGGCGCGGTGTGGCAGCACTGGCCGCCGTTGTCATCTACACCGTCCCCGATGTGGGCTATTTGGCACAGTCGGCCAAAGTGGACCTGGGCTGGGCTTTCTTTGAGACGCTGGCGCTGGCGGCCTTCTTCCGCTGGCTGCGCTTCCCTGCCGATGAAGAGGCTTTGGGCAGATGGTGGCTGGTGTTGGCGGGGCTATGTTTAGGATTGGCTGCTGGCAGCAAGACCCAGACACTCATCAGCGTGGGGCTGCTGGGGGGGTGGATCGCACTGCGGCAGGCGCGGCGCCGCGATGGGCGCGGCCTACTGCTCTCCATGTTGATCTTCGGCGGTGCGATTATCGCTGCGGGCTTTCCTTACTACCTCTATAACGCTCTGGCGCACCGTAACCCCTTTTACCCCGTCTTTGCCGATCTCTTTGTGCGCCTGTTTGATGCCACATCCTCGCCGCGCAGCGAGTTGGGGACGGAGGTCTTCTACCCTTGGACGGTCTCCGGCTATTTCGCCAATCTGTGGAACGCCTCCCTAGGGCACACCAGCCCCGGTTTTTATCTGGGCTTCATCGCCGGGCCGCTCTTCTTGCTGGCAATCCCTATCGGATGGACACTGGGCTTGCTGCGCGGTGAGCGTCCTGCGTGGGACATGTTGGGCTACGCTTTTGCCTTCTCCATTGTGTGGTTTCTGGTCAAACAAGCGGTGCGCCACTTCCTGCCCGGGTTGGTGCTGCTTGCCGTGGTGTCTGCGCTGACACTGTGGAAGCTCGGCCATCAGCCGACGGTGCTGCGCCGCGCCATATTGGGGATCGTCATCCTCGCCTTGGGCTGGAACGTGATGACAAGCGTAGGAGTACTCTACTGGAGCGGCGCTTACCGCGTGGCGCTAGGCTTGGAAAGCCGCGAGGCATTCCTACACCGCTTTCACGATCAAGTCGTCCCCGCCACCTCTCCCGATTGGGCTACCATCGGCGCACTGAACACGCTGGTGGGAGCACAGGGGCGCGTCTTTACGGCGCACGCCAGCAGCCCGCTCTACATCGTCCCCGATCTCGTCTCGGCCAACTGGGGCGATCGTGCATCGTTGGAACAGATCACCGACCCGCAGGCGCTTTTCGCCGCGCTCAAGGCGCACCATATTGACTACGTGCTTATCTATCGCGCCGACCCACAAGGTGCATTAGCGGTTGACCTGCCCGCCTTTTTGAGGGATTATGCAGAGGTGATCTACGAGGGGCCACGCTCTCAACTTTATCGGCTCAACGGGCCGGGGGGATGAGGGGAATATGTGTGGGATATGGGGGGCTGTGAACATTGCCGATTGGGAGATGGCCGAGCGTGCCGCCCATGCGATGCGCCACCGTGGGCCGGACGATCACGGCGTGTATGTTGCCCGCGAACCGATCCCCATCTCGTTGGTCAACACGCGGCTGGCGATCATTGACCTTTCGCCGGGGGGGCATCAGCCCATGTCCACCCCTGATGGCCGCTTCTGGATCGTCTACAACGGCGAGATGTACACCTACCGCGAGGTGCGCCGCGAGTTAGAGGCCCTGGGCCACACTTTCCGCTCCGATAGCGATACCGAAGTTATCCTGCATGCCTATGCCGCATGGGGGGAGACCTGTCTGGAGCATCTGCGCGGCATGTTTGCCTTTGCTATCTGGGACGCAGCCGAGGCTGCGCTCTTTGCCGCACGCGATCGGCTGGGCATCAAGCCGCTCTATTATGCCCTACAACGGGTGGAGGGCGGGACGCGCTTCGTCTTTGCTTCTGAACTTAAGGCGCTGATCGCCAGCGGTGTCGTCACCCCACGTTTGAACTACACAGCCCTGCATCACTATCTTTCCTTCTACGCCGTCCCCGCTCCCTATACCATCCTTGAGGGGGTGGAGATGCTGCCCCCCGGCCACTGCTTGACCTATCAGGAAGGGCGCTTGAAAGTCCGCCAGTACTGGTCTCCTCCGCCCGGCGAAGCGCTTAACATCGGTGAAGAGGAAGCGGCTGCCCGTCTACGCGCCCTACTGGAAGAGTCCATCCGCCTGCGTATGATCGCCGATGTGCCGGTGGGGGCTTTCCTCTCCGGCGGGATCGACTCCAGCGCCGTCGTGGCCCTCATGACCCGTGCCACCGGTGAGCGCCTCAAAACGTTCTCCATCGGCTTTGGCGATGAGGGCAAGCAGATAGATGAACGTCCTGCTGCCCGCGTGCTGGCCGATTACTACGGCACCGATCACACCGAGGTCATCGTCAGTGGGCGGCAGGTACGCGATGAGCTTCCCGCCATCATCCGTGCTATGGATCAACCCACCGGCGACGGGCTGAATACCTACCTTGTCTCGCAAGCGACGGCCCAACACGTCAAGGTGGCGCTCTCCGGCCTTGGGGGGGATGAGCTATTTGCGGGCTATCCGCAGTTCAGGCTGTTCCAGCAGGCCGATCGCGCCAGCAGGGTGTGGAATCGACTGCCAGAGGCTCTGCGAGGTATGGCACGACGTACAGCATCTTTGGCTGCGCCGGCACGCCGCGCTCTGACATGGCTGGACGGTGGACTGCTGGCTCGTTATGAGCGCGTGCGCATCCTCTATGACGAACAGGCCAAAATTGCCCTCTACACGCCTGCGGCGATGGCGCTGCTGGCTGCCCCTGAACCTTCAATGGACTATTTGGCACGCTATATCCACCCGGCAGAGCACGATAGCCTTGCTCAGCTGACGCGGCTGGAGTTGTGCGGCTATATGGCCAACACCCTGCTGCGTGACACCGATGCGATGAGCATGGCGCACTCCCTGGAGGTGCGCGTGCCGCTGATCGACCATAAAGTGGTGGAGTTCGCCGTGTGTTTGCCCCCGCACCTCAAACTGCGCAACGGGCGCGGCAAGTGGATTCTCATCCGCGCCCTGCGCGACATCTTGCCGCAGGAGGTGCTGACGCGGCCTAAGCGTGGCTTTGAGATGCCTGTCGCTGCGTGGATGCGCGGCGAGCTGCGCGAGGTTCTTGATGATGTCTTCTCGCCGCAATCGGTGAAGCGACGTGGCTTGTTTAACTACGCAGCCGTGCAGGCTGTGTATGAGCAGTTTCTGGCCGGCGGAGCGCCCTACCTACGGGCCTGGTCACTGGCCGTGCTGGAGTTATGGATGCGCCACTTCCTCGACGGAGCAAGCCTGTAGCCATGCCCGATAATCGTCCGTTAATCAGCATCATCGTCCCTACCTACAACGA
>DAOTYL010000254.1:0-13593 GCA_034434955.1 Anaerolineae bacterium
GCACGCGAGATCGACCGTTTCCTCATCGCACGCGAAGGCGATATTCTCTCCAAGCTATTGGCACTGGGCGAAGTGCAACAGGAAGAGAGCTTCGAGGTGCAAGTGAAGGCGCGTCTCCAATCGCCGGAGATTGTGGACGCCCTGCTTACCAACCCGGCTGTTCAGGTAGTCAAGCACTCACACTATCGCCAGTATGACACGTACTTTGAGATGGGGCCGCCCGATCACTACCGCCTGCGTTACCGCGAGGACGACTTTCTGGATGAGCAGGGCAATGTGGTGAACACACGCACGCGCCTGACGCTAACCGGCCAGAAAAAAGAACGCGAGTTTGAGAACGCCATCGTGCTCTCGCGCTCACGTTTCATCTCACAGGCCACACGTCCTCTGCGCTTCTACCGCGAGTATGTGAAAGCACCCATTGAGCAGACCATTGTCAAGGAGCGGCAACGCTGGCATATTGACTATCGCGATATGCGCTTCTATGTAAACGTGGATAGGCTGCTCGACCCTCCGCAGGAAGGCTATTTCCTGGAGCTCAAAAGCCGCACTTGGTCACGCTCGGACGCCGAAGAAAAATCGCAGGTCATCAGCGAACTGCTAGACATGCTGGGCATCCCGCCGCAGGCCCTTATTCGCCGCGAATACGTGGACCTAGTTGCGGAGGCTTAATCGCGCCCCGAACCACCGGGCTGCTCCAGGCGGAAACCATGCCCGCGCACGGTAACAATGTACTGGTGGGTGGGATCCACTTCGGCCAAGCGATCGCGCAGGCGACGCACAAGCGCATCTATTGCCTGCTCGCTGATGCCCTCTTCATCTGCTTCAGGCCATACAGCACGCACGACCTCATCGCGAGTGCAGATAGCCCCCCGACGCTGATAAAGGAGGTGCAATAGGCGGTACTGGTAAAGCGATAGCTGGGGTTCAAGCACAACATCCCCAATCATCACCTGACGGGTGCGTTCGTCAAGCCGTAGGCCTGCTTGAGGCAACGCAGCCTCTTCCAACGAGAGGGGAACAGTAGCATCAGAGCCGATGAACTTGAGTTTGACGGCCAGTGCAATTTGAATCTCGTCGCCGTCTTTCAGCTCGCGCCGCCCCATCAGCCGCTCAGCGTTGACATAAGTGCCATTTTTGCTGTTTAGGTCTTCAATATAATACTGCGTCCCCTCGCGCCAGATGCGCACATGCTCACGCGAGACACGGCGATCGGGGAGGATCAAATCACAGTGAGGGCCGCGTCCGATGATGATCTCCTCTTTGCTCAGATAAGCTTGCTGACCACGCGCCGGCCCCTCGATGACGATCAGCACGGGCCTATCCTGCTCCACAACGTTCTCGCCCACGGTTCTGCCCCCTTGACAAACCCCCTGCAAGGGGTTAATGTCTCTAACTGATTGCTAACCGCCCCGGCGTCCGCGCTATAGCGATGGGGAACGCTATGGGTCCGGGGATGAGGAGAGAAGTCGTTGTTACCTCCACTGAAGCCGGAGAAGGTCCTCCGGTCGCGCTACCGCATTGTCGAAATCGTCGGTCAAGGGGGGATGGGGTCCATCTATCGGGCCGAAGACTTGCGTTTGGCTGGACGGTTCTGCGCGATCAAGGAAATCCAGATTGACCCCAATAGTTCCCCCCGCCAGCAGGAGCAAGCCCGCGAGCAGTTCCACCGCGAGGCGAGCATCCTAGCACGCCTTGACCATCCCAACCTCCCTAAAGTATCTGATTTCTTCAGCGAAGGCAACCGCGATTTCCTCGTCATGGACTTCGTGCCGGGAACCGATCTGCGCCAAAAGATTGAAGAGGCACGCAGCCAAGGCCGCTTTATCCCCGAAGAGCAGGTGTTAGATTGGGCTGCCCAACTGTGCGATGCGCTGCACTATCTACACACCCAGAACCCGCCAGTTGTGCACCGTGACATCAAACCGGCCAATATCAAGCTGACCCCAGAAGGTGTGATCAAGCTGGTAGACTTCGGATTGGTCAAGATCATGGCGCCTGATGATGCACGCACAATCACCGTTGTGCAAGGGCGAGGCACGGCCTTCTACACGCCGCTGGAACAGTATGGAGGGGATACAGGCCACACAGACCCGCGTTCGGACATTTACTCCCTCGGTGCGACGCTCTACCACCTTTTCACCAACGAACCCCCTGCCGAAGCAAAGACCCGCTTCCTCCGGCCGAATGCTCTCATACCTCCGCGTGAGATTAACCCACAGCTCAGCCCGCGTTCAGAACGTGCCGTGCTGTGGGCACTGGCTATGCATCCGGAAGATCGACCGGCTACCATCCGCGAGCTGCGTGAAGTGCTGTTCTCCAGCGGGCCTCTGGCTGCCTGGCCCCAACTTGAGCAAGAACGACCGATTGACCGTATTGCGCCGGTCAACCGTGTGCTGATCCTCATCACCGCTGCACTGCTGGTGCTCTCTCTGCTCGTCACGCTTTTCTCACCCACGCTTCCGCGCCCGTAGCTTGGCTCCCCACTGCTCCCACAAGTAGATCATGCCCACCGTTATCGCAAAGCCGAGCAGCCCACCGAACCAGGCGGCCAGTCCGGCACCCCACGTATCGCCCCCCAGGTTGCGCCAGATTTCCGCCCCCGGCAATAGGAGCGCATAGTAGTCATATGCCAGCAAGCCAAATATCAGGGTGGGCAGTGCCAGCAACAAACCGCGATTGAGGTCCCGCAGCACGAAGCCAATCGCAAAAACGCCTGTGCCCAGCAGAGCCAGACCCAGAGTGGCAAGGAATAGATGGGCGAAACTTACACTATTGCGGGATGACATCGGTTCAGGCGTAGCCGCAACCTCCAGCGTAGGTTCAGGGACCTGCGTTGGCTGAGGGGCAGGGGTTCGTGTGGGGGCCAATGTGGCTGTAGGCGTGACATCCGGCGGCAGGACAGCAATAGGGGCACGCCCTGTATCAGGCACTACCAGTCGTATTGTCTCCGAGCTACGCGCTTCTCCGCTGGCCACCGTGATGCGTAGCTCTCCCGCGCGGCTCAACAGGATGCTGGTTTGCGCAACGCCGCCCAGTGTGGTGGTCGGCTGGACATCCCGCGTGCCATCACCGTAGCTCAAGATGAAATCAGCAGGTGTGCCATCAGGCACAAGGTGGCCATTACGGTCGAGGATCGCACCGGTGCTCAGGCGCAGGGTATCCCCCTGCCCTACTACCGGCTCCTCCGGCGTGGGAACGAGCGTTCCATCCTCGCCTGCACGCTCGACAGCATAGGTCAGGCTGATCACCTGATTGGGATCGGGCGAAGTGGCACGCAGGATGTCATAGTTAATGCCACCCACCGATACCGGCGGCGCTCCCATCGGCGCGACGCCTCCAAACAGCGCCCGTGCGGCCACTTCAATAAAGGGAGCGGTATAGCCATACAAAGCGTAATAGGCTGCCAGCTTGCTGATCTCGGTCGAATCGAGGTAATAGGGCGCACCCATAGCCATCACTACAATAGCCGTGTTGGGTCCCACTGGCGGATCGGCCAGAAAACGTTTCACGGCGCTGGAGGCGGGCACATCAGGGGTGACATCAAGCATCAGAAAGACAACCCACTCCGCTGTGTTCAGCGCAACTTGCAGTTGGTTGGGTTCAGGCGTCTCACCTTCGCCAGAGGGCTGCGCCTGAGGCCCGATGTTGAGATAAGTGACGAGTTCCTCAAAACTGTAGCTATAGATGCTTGCCAGGCTGACCAAACCAGTGGCCTCGGGGCCGTAAGAGCGCAGAATGGCCGCACGCATCGCGTCCACCGCGATGAGCGGGTGAGGACGGCAGGTACTGCACTGACGTTCGGTGCGCGTATCCGTGAAGATCACGATGTCTTGCCCGCGCTGAGGAGGTGGAGGCAAATCGGCCTGTTCGGGCGAAAGCAGGGTGATAGCATTGCGGGCTACTTCAAAGGTCACGTCACTCTGTGTGCCAAGACTGCTAAGGCTCGTCGGATCGGGAATCACCACTTCCAGATCGAATCGCCCATACAAGTTCAACTTCTTACGCAGGATGCGCCGCACCGCATCATCTACCCGCCTCTGAAAATCCGGATCGCTCCGGTAGCGCTGGGTGAAAAACTCAATGGTGTCGGCCACCGCCGTCATCTGGTCGCTCGCCGGACTTGCCCCAAAGTTCCCCAAATAGAGGATGTCATTGCCCGCATTGAAAGCATCCAGCGCAACCTGCCGCCCCGAGAAGACCCGCTCCTGCGGATCATAGAAGCGACGCACACCCCGCAGGCCAAGCGCATCGCTGATCACAAGGCCACCTGCTGCACGCCAATCTGCAATTGGCTTCAGCCCAAGCAAAACAGGCAGAGCAGCAGCATCGAGGCTGATGGGGCGTGTGGCAAGGCGTGGGTTATCGCCCTGAAAACCCTGATAGCGGATATGCCCGACAAGCAATCCGTCGGCAATGGCTGACGGATCGGAAGCGTTGCCCGTCACAGCATAGAACGGCTTAAGGTCGGATTGCGTGAGCTGATCGAGCGAGCGGCGGACGGTAGGAATTTCCACCGTAGCCAGGCGATCTGCACCACCATAACCGGGGAAATGGCGCGGGACAACCGCCACCCGCCCATTGCTCCCTTGATGCACCCCGGCGACATAGGCCGCCGTCATCTGGGCTACCCAAAAAGGCTCGCCACCAAAGACGCGCGTGCCGAGGTCACCGGCAGCGAACGGCTGCGGAATCTCCACCACATCCGCTGGAGGCCCAAGCAGCAGGTTAAACCCCAACGCGCTTAATTCCTTCCCCACGATGTTGCCAGTGGCTTCTGCGAGAGAAGGATTCCACGTTGCACCGAGCGCCATGTTGCTGGGCAGAGGGGTCACCCCGGATTGCCATTGTGTGTAAAGGGGGTTGCTGCCCTCATACTCGGTGGCGACGAAGAGCGGCACATAAACGCCCACTTCTGTTGCTGGCGCAAGCGTCCCACCATTCCCTTCGACCGATTGCACGTTGGCCGCCAGTCGCTGGAGGCCGGTCGTCAGAGCGTAGACCTGCGCAGGGAGGTCTTCCTCCGAGGTGAAATTGTCATTCTGGGCAAGGAGCACCACGCCCCCCACGTGGTATTCAGCGATGAGACGGGCGATATCCGAGTTAGGGCCAGCGTCCGAGCCTGAAAAGGTGACGAGAAAGAGTTGCCCAACACGTTCTTCGGGCCCCATCTGCGCCAGAATCGCCTCCACCTCCGGATCGTCCCCCTGCGCCCATAAAGGGCTGGAGGTAGAGACCAGGAGGCCCAACGTCAACAGAAGTGCAAAGAGGCTAAAGAGGCGGCGCATGCCCAATCCCCACGTCCTGCTATACCGCGATGCGAGTATACCTTGTGCACGAATTCACCCGCAAGACAAGGGGATTCTGGCATATCTGCCCACAGCGACTGCGGCGTAGGCTCAGCGTAGGGCAGGCGGCGTGTTTGCGTCAATACGGCTGCTCCCGAGTCGTGGTATTGTGAGCATGCGGACGCCTTCTTCTCCTCCTCAACGAAAAACGTCGCCATCCCCGGCGACGTTTTTTCGTTCCCCCCGCAAGATGCACCGCTAGCGGCCAGACGGCAGGGCATGACGCCACGCATCCCCAAGGCCCATCACCGCCATCACTGAAAGCGTCAGCAAGATGCCGGGAGCAAACGCGATCCAGGGTGCCTCGCGCAGATAGGCACGCCCTTCTGCCAACATGCGCCCCCAAGTGGGCCATGACGGTGAACCCGTCACGCCTAGGAAGTCCAACGTAGCCATGTTGAGCAGCGACCAGGCGTAGATCACGCTGGCAAAGACGATGAGCTGCCCGGCAACGTTAGGGAGCATATGCCGCCATGCGATACGCCACCAGCTCGCTCCTGCCACACGCGCAGCTTCAACATAGGGACGCACACGTTCCGTCAGGATCGCGGCCCGCACCATGCGACTGCAAGGCGGCGCTAGAGAGAGGCCCACCGCCAACGCCGCTTGCCACTGTCCCGTACCCAACAGGGCGACCAACAATAAGGCCAGCAGCAAGCCGGGGAAGGCCAGCAGTACATCCACAAGACGCATCAGCGCCCAGTCAAGGGTTCCACCAAATGTCCCTGCTAGCGATCCGCCCAGCACCCCTAGCCCCAACGCGATCGCTGCCGCCAGCGCCGCTGCGGTCAGGCTAGCGCGTGCGCCCCACAAAGTGCGGCTGAGTACATCGCGGCCAAATTGATCGCTGCCCAGCCAATACCTCACCCCAGGCGCCAAGAACTGATCGGGGGGATTGGTGCGCACAGGATCAGCCGGCAGAAGTGGAGCGCAGACAGCGGCAAGGACCACCAGCCACAAGATCGCACCCCAGATAAGCAACAGGTAGCGGCCCTTCATTGCATATCGTGCCGCACGCGTGGGTCAAGCCAAGCATGGGAGATGTCAGCACAGAAATTCAGCAGACCGTAGGCCAACAGTGCCAACACTACGACCCCCTGCACGACCGGCAAGTTCTTGTCCAGCACGGCAGAGACCAGCAAACGCCCAATGCCCTGACGGGCAAAGAGCGTCTCCGTGACGACCGTGCCGCCCAACAGAAATGCAAACTGGAGGGCGATCACATCCAGTGTGGGCAACAGCCCCACTCGTAGCGCATGCCGCCAGACGATCTGCCAGCGTGAAAGCCCTTTGGCCCACGCGGTGATCACAAACTGCTCGCGCATGGCTTCGGTAGTGCCTGCATCTACCGTGCGGGCAACGCCTCCAGCCACGCTCAACCCCACCACACAGGCCGGCAGGATTAGGTGCGCCACGCTACCTCGGCCTACGGCGGGCAACCAGCCCAGCCTTACCGCAAACAGCCAGATCAAGAGTGTGCCGGAAAACATAACCGGCACAGAAAGCAGCAAGCCTGCCGCGCTGCGCAATACAACACTCACTATACTCCCACGTCCTAGCGCAGCGCCTATCCCCAGTGCGCCCCCTATCAACAACGCGACGGCCATCCCTGCCGCAGCCAGACTGAGGGTCGCCGGAAGCTGCTCGCCGATGAGCCATGCTACTGGCTGATCGCCTTGCCACGAGATACCCAGATCGCCACGTGCTAGATTGAGCAAATAGCGTCCATACTGCACCAGCACAGGCTGATCCAGACCCAGCGCAGCCCGACGCCGCGCCAACACATCCGGCGAGGCTGTGCTCTGTGAGAGCGCCGCTTCCACGGGGTCTCCGGGGACAACATGCATAGCGAAAAAAACCAGCGTCACTGCTGCCCACAGCGCTAATAGGACGCCAAGCGCACGGCGCAGGATAAAACGTACCATCAACCTAGCCTCTGCCCCAGCTGATACCGGTCATTGACCAAAACCGAGATCGGTCAGATAAGGAAACCATCCCTGTGCATCAAAATGCAGGCCGTAGATGCCAGGCCGCACGCCGATCAGGTTCACATAGTCTCGGATAGGGAGAACAAGCGCCTGATCCATGATGCGCTGCTGGATCAGGGCGTACCAGCTTGCCCGCCGCGTCGGATCGAGTTCGCGCTGGGCCGCCTGAAGCCAGTCGTCCAATTCTCGGTCGCTGTAATGGGACCAGTTCAGACGGCCATCGGAACGGTAGAAGCTGTTGAGCACTACTGGGTCCAGGCCAAAGAAGTTGATGCCGATAGCGTTGTACTCGCCTGTGCTTGCCACATCGCTGAGCATAGGAAATGAAGCCACGTGCACGATCTCAACTTGCACCTGCAGGGTGGTTTCCCATTGATCCTCAAGCAATTGAGCTACCTCTGGATTCATCCCCCAGGGCGGCACAACGACCTTCAGCACAAGCGGCGATCTGCCATCATCCCGCCAGCCGTCTCCATCGGTATCAAGCCAACCGGTGGAGTTAAACAGTGCTACTGCTTGCACCGGATCGTAGGCGTAGCGTCCTTCCAAAGATGAGTCGTAGTACAGTGTAGAAGCGCTAAGCGGGCTGTAGGCCACTGGCGAGAGGCCTTGAAACACCGCTTGGACGATAGCCTGCCGGTCCGTTGCCAGAATCAGCGCCTGACGCACCTCAAGGCTGCTGGTAGGAACGCGGGTTGTGTTAAACATGAACTGCATGGGCTGGCCCGGGATGGGCACGCTGGCGAGCTGGATCGCTCCATCTGCGGAAAGGTGTTGGGCGTCGGTAGGTAAGAGCTCTCCAACAATATCTACTTCCCCGCTCTGCAAAGCCAACGCACGGGTAGCGGGATCGGGCAGGAAGCGGAAGACAATGCGATCCACCGCTGGAACCGCCGGATTGGTAACCACCGATGGCCCCCAGGCATAGTCAGGGTTTTTCTCCAGCACCAGCCGATCGTTGAAGACATATTCCACAAAGCGGTAAGGGCCACTGCCCACCTGATGGAACTGATAAGTGGCGGTATCCCACTGCGCCAGCGCTGCCGGGGAGGCCATACCAAGGTACGGCTGGCTGAGGCCGTCTAGCAGCGGCGCATAGGGTTCAGAGAGCACCAGCGAAACGCTATAAGCGTTGTTGATCCGCACCTCACGCACAGGGCCGAGCAGCTGCGCCGCCTTCAGCGAATTAGTCCCCGCAGCCAGCACGCGCTCGATGTTCACGCGCACTGCGTCGGCGTTGAAGGGTGTCCCATCGTGAAACTTTACATCGTGGCGGAGCTGGAAGGTATACACCAATCCGTCCGGGCTGATCTCCCACGACTCTGCCAGCCCCGGCACAAACTCCAGCGTTTCAGCGTCACGATAGACCAGTGTGTCGTAAACGCTGCGCAGAGGGATGCCCAGCTCCGCCGAGGCATGAATATGGGGATCGATGCCGGAAGGGACGAGCGTTAATCCATAAATCAGTTCCGTCTCTGCTGCTTGTTCCGGCTGAGGGCGACATGCTGGCAGCACCAGCAAGGTGAGCGCGATCAACATCCCCAGCCTACGGAGCATATATTTGAGAGATAGCATAGGATTTTCCGTCTCCGCATTTGGGGCAATGTCCGACAGAATGTCCTGTTGAGGTCGGGGAGAGTATACGGCATGTCTCCCCTTCCGACAACGGGTTTCTCGTTTGAAAGCGCCCTCTTCGGCAGGTACAATGGCAGACATGTACGCACTATTGACTGACGCCCGCTGCACGGTATGCGGACAAGAGACCACCGAGATTACCGGGTATGGTGGTCGCTACTATTGTCCCACTCACTTGCACCGCTTCAGCGAGAATGTCCCACTGATTTGGCGGGCTAGCACGCTGACCTTCAGCCTGATGCTGCTGGCCGTATTAGGCACGGGGATTGCCAGCCTCATCTTGCCCGCCGAAACGCAAGACGCGCCGCGTCTGGCCGTGAGTGTGGGATATGCTGTTTTGCCTGCCCTGATCTGGTTGCTCATCCTCTATCAGGCGGCGGCCCGGGGGCGCCTCGAGCTCTCTCCGCTGTTGCCGACGGTCTTCGTGCTGGCCGCGCTTATCGCCGCAGCAGTGACCCGTCCTTTTCTCTCCGATCTGTTAGCCCTAAACTTGTGGCTGACGCGCACCTCGCAGATCAACCGCCTGCTCGGCAATCTCCTCATCTGCGGCCCTATCAATGTTTTCGCCCTCTACGCCATCGTGCGCTACACAGTGTGGCACACGCCTATCTTCACGCGGCGCACAGACGGCATTCTCTACGCGCTAGCTGCAGGCTGGGGCTACACTACTGCAATCAACCTCATGTTCGTGATCGACTTAGGCGGCCTGACGCTCTTGAGCGGAAGCCTACGGCTGGTCGGTCAGACTTGCGCCTACCTCGCCCCCAGCCTTGTCATCGGCTTTGTGCTGGGCCATAACCGTTTCGAAAATCTGCCTTTCTACTATCTGCCGGCCGGCGTGACAGCAGCGGGGGTTCTCAACGGTGCACTGTTATACGCCGGCAGCGAACTGAACAGCACCCGCCTGGACCTCACGGCAAGCGGCTTCAGCCCGTGGCCGGGCGTGGTCATCAGCCTCCTCACACTGGCGGGCGTTTTCGGGGCAGTGTACGGACTACTGAAGCGCTACAACGCGCTAACAGAAGCGCGGTTGGGGCACAGATGAACGCAAGTCTGTTCAGACGCAGCATGAGAAGTGCCCCACCCCCAGGCGATCTCACGCGCAACGACCGCTTTGCCGAGTTGCTGGTTGTGGCCCTGGCCGTCGCCGCACTGATACTGGGGCTGTCCCTACGCCAACAAAGCGCGAATCAGACGTGGCGCTACGAGAACCGTGAGGCAGGCGTTGAAGCATCCTATCCGGCGGGCTGGCTGGTAGACGAGCGTGGGGACTATGTGGTGCGCATCCGCGACCCCTACGCACGCCCCTTTAAGACACAGTATCAGATACGCATCATCCCAGCGGGAGGACAAACCTCCATCCGCAACGTGCTGGATGGATTGACCCTCCAGCGCTCCACCGATCTTGCCGCCTACCGTGTCTTCAGTGTGGATGAGGTGCCTGTCGGCGGCGCGATGCTGACCCAAATGAGTTTTGCCTTTGTAGACGCCGATCCCAATCCTTTTATCCAACGGCTACCGGTGGTAGTGCGCGGCATGGACGTTGTGATCCGCGATGGCGACCGCGCCATTGTGGTGACATACATGGCCGCCGAGGATGTCTTTGAGGAAAATCGGGCGGCATTTGAACGCTTCCTGGCAAGTTTGCGGTATTAGAACGGGCGGGACGATGACATCCTCCCTCAAGAACAGGAATACGATACGCTGGCTGATGGGGACGGCCAGCCTCTTGTTACTTATGCTAACAGCAACCCCCTTGGCGCTGGCCCAGATACCCGAACCTGTCGTCATCCAGCGTGTGCGTCAGGCGACCGTTTTCCTCATGCAAACTTATGAGGAAGCAGGAACACAGGTGCTCTCCTGCGTCGGATCGGGCACGCTCATCAGCGCGGATGGGCTGATTCTGACCAACGCTCACCTCGTCACAGAAATGGGGCCATGCCGCGGAGAGCGCATTATTGTGGCGCTGGCAGTTCATCTTGACGATCCACCTGTGCCTACCTACACCGCCGAACTGATACAGGCTGACACGCAATTCGATCTGGCCATCGTGCGCATCAACGCCAGCTTAGACGGCAGCCTGATTGACCCGAGCACGCTGAACCTGCCCTTTGTAGCCATCGGCGATTCGTCCGCCTTTGCGCCGGGCAACGGCCTGACATTCGTAGGCTATCCCGATATTGGTGCATCGAGCGTTGCCGCTGTGCAAGGGGTGATTACCGGCCTCACGGCAGAGAAGAGCGGTAGCCATCTCTCGTGGTTTCGTACCGATTCGTCCCTTGGCGGAGCAATGAGCGGCGGCGGCGCTTTTGACGTTAGCGGTCGATTGGTAGGTGTGCTGACCAGTGCCCCGGCGACAACGGGGAATGAACCGGGGCCAATGTGTCTCAGTATCCAAGATAGTACACGCGATGGGCTTATCACCGAGCGCGATGCTTGCGTGCCTATCGGGGCGTCGGTTACAGCCATCCGGCCTATCGTGTTTGCGCAACATTTGATTGAAGCGGCACGCAATCACTTCCACCTGGCGCACAAGCCGGGCATTCCGACCGTTGAGCCGATCGCCGAGCCTACGATTGGACGGCTCTTCTTCTCCCCAACGATTAACGATTTGGGGTTGCCCACCCGCATCACGTCTACCCTGCCCAGCGGGGCAAACAGCGTGTACCTCTTCTTTGACTACGACAACATGCCGCCCGGCATCCCCTACGAGATACATGTCACCCGCGATGGCCTAGACATGCCCGCCTTTAGCCTTGGGCCGTTGGCTTGGGGCGGCGGTCGGCGGGGAACATGGTTTGTGGGCACCGAAGGCAAAACTTGGCCCGATGGCCGCTATGAATTCACCATCCTGCTCAATGCAGAGCCGGTTGCCTCGGCCACGCTGATCATCGGCGGTGAGGCAGATACGCCCGCATTTATCGACCTTCTGTTCGGCATTCCCGATGAGAACGGCAACATCACCATGCCCGCCACGCTTCTTCCCGCAAACGTAGCGCGTTTTGATGGCCAATTCTCGTACGAAGGGATGCGCGAAGGCCAGGATTGGACCGAAGTATGGTACTTAGATGGCGTGGAAATCTACCGCGCCACTTATCTATGGGCTGGCGAACCGTCCGGAATGTGGTCTGTGCGGGCGCAGAACAGCAGCGGCTTGCCACTGGGCCGCTATCGGCTGGAGTTGTACATCGGCACACGGCTGGCCGCTACAGGCGACGTAACATTGGCTGGTGGCGGACAGACTTCCCCTCCCATCATCTTCAGCAACCCGCGCCTCGCCAGCGACATCTCGCGAGATGGCCTGCCCGCTGGTCAGGTCGGCGCAAGCGGGGTGGTCATGCCGCTGGGAATCACGGCCCTCTACGCTTTCGTAGACTGGGACCTCATGCCCGCCGGTGTCACCTGGACCTACCGCTGGTTCCTTGACGGGCGCTTGGTAGCATCCCGCACCCAAACATGGGACGCAGGCGGGGTGGGGCAGAACTTCTGGATGGCGCTGATCTCCGATCGTGCCCTCCCCGAAGGCCAGTACGCCATTGAGGTGCTGGTGGAGAACCGCCCCATGTTCTCGCTCACGGCCACCGTTGGCACGGGAACGCAGCCGCTGAGCGGCATCCAACCGGAAAGCAACGAGGTGATGATCACAGGCAGGGTGGTGGATGCCCTCACCGGAAAAGGCATCCCCGGGGCGCTGGTCTTCATCCTTGACGTGGCGCTCGAATCGCCGGATTTCACCTGGAACGAAGCCGACATCCACACGCAGGCCATCACCGACCGCGATGGCCGTTTCGCCTTTCCGCGCGGCCTCTTGCGTGGGCGTTACTATACCGCCTATGTCTTCGCCGAGGGATACATCACTAAGGTTGAGGATCGCTTCACCATCCCCCGCGACCAACCCTCGCCAACCGATATCGTGATCGAGATGAACCGCCCCTAGCCCTCAAGGTAGGGTATCCAGCCAGCAGCGCACGAAGGTCAGGATCTCCTCAAAGGGGATGCTGTCCAGATCGAACCAGCGGATAGCCGCATCATCCAGACGAAACCATGTATACTGCTGGCGCACAAAGCGCCGCGTCTCACGTTTGACGGCACGCGCTGCCTCCTCCAGCGTCATTGTCCCCTGTAGGTAGCCCCTGAACTGCGCGTAGCCCAGGCTGTGCATGGCCGAGAGGCCCCAACCATAGCCTGCTTCCAGCAGACGGCGGATCTCCTCCACCAGCCCCTCGGCGATCATCCTATCAACTCGCGTATCTATGCGAGCATAGAGCGAGGAACGGGGACGGGTGAGGCCGATCTGCAGGATGCGGTAAGGCGGCGGCCGTCGTGTCTGGAGTGCTGAGATGGGCACGCCAGACACCAGGTACACCTCTAGGGCGCGCACCACGCGGCGCACGTTGCGTTGGTCAATGGAAGCTGCGGCGATAGGGTCCACCGCAGCCAGCCGAGTATGGAGGACCGTCGCACCGTACACATCAGCGAATGTCTCCAGATCGGCACGCAGCGCCGGCTGGGGTGGCACGTGCGGCACGCTCCACCCTTCAATCACGGCTCGCACATACTGGCCTGTCCCGCCTACCAAAAGGGGCAATTTACCCCGCGCATGCACCTCATCTATAGCAGCA
>DAOTYL010000255.1:0-2166 GCA_034434955.1 Anaerolineae bacterium
GGAGCGCGTTACCAGAATGGTTATCGTGCGTCCCAGCCCCTTTCTCTCAACGATATTCAACTGCGCCGAGAGCCTTGTATCCAAGCGATCCAGCCACGCATTCAAGCGGTGTAGCCACGTCGGACGTTGCGGGAAACTCGGCGGCGGGCGGTTACGCCAGCGCCACAGGACACCCACCGGATAGCCCGCCATCTTGGCAAGGTCCCCAGTCACACGGATGACGGGCACCCACAGCGCTGCGCTGACCTTTCCGCCTGTATCCAGGCCATCCCACTGCCCAAACAGCCGTCGGTAAGGCGTGGCAACCATGTAGACTCCCCCCGCCAGCAGCAGCAACAGCCATAGCGGGCTGAGCACCAATGCAGCGATCAAAATGGCGGGCAGGACGGCCAGATAGGTCAGGTAACGGATCAAGTGGCGTAGGAAGAAAAGGCGCGCCTTACCATCACCGCGTGCGTACTGATAGTATAGCTTCACAAAAGCCCGCAGCGATGAACGTGGGCGGAAGTAGGCAATGGCCTGTCGCGCAAAGACGAAAGGACCATACTGCGCAGCAATGCGGAAATCGAGGATCAAATCCTCGCAGAAGTCCAGCCACTCTGGGTAGCCACCCACCTGCTCCAATACATCGCGGCGAAAGGCGGCCGAGCGGCTGGAGGGCATGAACGTCTGCGGATTGATGTCCTCTAGGGACGGCAGGACGGTGGCTCCCATGGCCACCTCAAAAGGGGTAGCAGGATCGGGCAGAAAGAAGCCTGCCACTGCATGGGTGTTAGGGTCGGCCTCAAAAGGGGCAATAAGATGCTCCAACCAGTGGGGATCGAGACGCACGCCGGCGTCCGTCACAGCGATGATCGGGTGGGAAGCGGCAGCTATGGCTGCGTTGCGTCCCTGCGAGATATTCGCACCGGGCCGCTCAATGACCTTAAGCGGCAGGCGGCCTTCATACTCGCGTAGGATGGCTACCGTATCATCGCCTGAACCGCCATCGCAGATGACAACCTCATCCGGCGGGCGCGTCTGGGTGAGGATGGAATCCATCAAACGACGGATGGAAGCACCCTCGTTGAGCACTGTGGCGATCAGTGAGACCTGCATGGGGGTGATTATAACCGGACACCACTCAGCGGCCTAAATGCGCCCCTCTGAGCGGCACGCCATTCGTATCGCCTTGGCGCAATAGGCAAGTCAATCCTCCATCTCAATGGTCATGGCAACGGCCTCACCGCCACCCAAGCAAAGCGCAGCGAGGCCGCGCCGCAGGCCGCGCGCCTTCAGCGCATGGATCAGCGTCACCAGCACACGTGCACCGCTGCAGCCGATGGGATGCCCTAACGCCACTGCCCCGCCGTTCACGTTGACCTTTGACCAATCCCAGGGGTGGCCTTGCTGCTGCATATCACGCCCGTTGGCCAGCACCTGAGCGGCGAAAGCCTCGTTCAGCTCGATCAAGTCTACATCAGCCAGTGACCAGCCCGCCCGTTCCAGCGCAAGAGGCATGGCCTTGGCCGGCGCAGAGAACAGCCACTTGGGTTCGACCGCCGCCTGTGCATAAGAGACGATGCGTGCCAGCGGTTTCAGGCCCATTTCCTCAGCCTTAGCACGGCTGACGACAACCAGCGCTGCCGCGCCATCGTTCAGGCCGGGTGCGTTCCCGGCCGTGATCTTGCCCTCCGGCTTAAAGGCCGGGCGCAGGGCAGCCAGTGCCTCCAGTGAGGTATCGCGGCGCGGCCCTTCGTCGGTGTCCACCACCGTTACGCCCTTGCGATCCCTGATCTCAACGGGCACGATCTCTTCCTTGAAGGCCCCGCTATCAATGGCAGCAATGGCCTTGCGGTGGCTTTCCAAGGCAAAGTGATCCATGTGCTCGCGGGTCACCTCAAACTCATCTGCGATCAGCTCTCCCGCTTCACCCACCATCCAGTTCTGAAACGAGCACCACAGCCCATCGGTGATGTTGGCGTCAAGCAGTTCCACATGTCCATAGCGGCTGCCGGCACGCATCTTGGGGACAAGATAGGGAGCTTGGCTCATGCTCTCCATGCCACCTGCGACGTACACTTCCCCATCGCCGGCACGGATG
Organism: Anaerolineae bacterium; assembly: GCA_034434955.1. GTDB lineage: Bacteria > Chloroflexota > Anaerolineae > Aggregatilineales > UBA3940 > DAOTYL01. The sequence continues at coordinate 2,084 of DAOTYL010000255.1, forward strand.
GCGCTGGCAGCCAGCATGACGGCTTTCAGCCCTGAACCGCACACCTTGTTGATGGTCGTTGCCCCTACCGTATCCGGCAGGCC
>DAOTYL010000256.1:0-26680 GCA_034434955.1 Anaerolineae bacterium
GGCCTCGGCACAGCAGAGTGGCGGCTAGGCAGCCTCCAGATGCCGGTTGCGGGCAAGACGGGTACAGCACAGGTTTCTCAGCCCGGGGCCTATCCACACGCTTGGTTTGGCGGCTTCGCACCCTACGATAACCCTGAGATAGCCATTGTAGTGCTGGTCGAGAACAGCGGACAGGGATCCAGCGTGGCCGCGCCGATCTTCCGCCGCATTGTGGAGAGGTACTACAATCTGCCTGTGCTGCCTTATCCCCCTGATTGGGGCAATCCACAAGCGTTTGACTTCGTGACGGACGAGACCGTAGGCGAGTGATCGGCCGAGATCACCCCTGTTGAGTGCCGCTCATCTCTCCGCGCACGGTGTGATAGAGCAGATCAGCGCGTAACTCGCTCAGCGTATAGCACGGGCCGCCCAAACACTCGGCCAGCCGTTGGGCCAGCCCTTGATCGAAGCTGGCGTGCTCCATGTTGATCACCACGGCGCGGATATGATCTTCGCGGATTTGCTCGGCGATGAGGTGAGCTTCCTCCTGCGGCGGGAGGTCGCTCATGGAGACATTACCTGCCCCATCGGTGAGGATGATCATGAGGGGCATGACGTCAGGGTGAGCGATGCGGTCCTGCTGAATGACGTGGTGTGCTAACGCTAGGCCGGCGGAGAGGGGCGTCTTGCCTCCCACGGGGATATCCGCCAGCGCTTTCTGGGCAAGCTGCACGGAGTTAGTCGGCGGCAGCACCACCCGCGCTTGATTTTTCTGGAACACTACCAGCCCCACCCGATCGCGGCGCTGGTAGGCATCGGTCAGCAGGGACATAATAGCCCCTTTGGTGGCGCTCATACGCTCGGCAACGGCCATGCTCCACGAGGCATCTACCACAAACAGCACCAAATTGGCCTGCCGCTTCACGCGCACTTTGCGCTGCAGGTCTTGAGAGCGCACGGCAAAGGCTAAGCCACCTCGCTCGCGCTCACGCTGATAGGGCGCCGCAGCGCGGAGGGTGGCGTCAAAAGCGATGTCGCTGGTGTCACCGTTGGCGGGCCGTGCCTGAATGTAGCGCCCGCGCTTGCGGTCGGTGCGTGTGCGGCTGCGCCGACCACTCTGGCGGCGCGTTAGGCGATCCAGCGGGGAATCCAGCCGCCGCGCAATGCGAAACTCCGGTGACGGCTCAACCTTCTTGCCGCCCTCCCACCAACGAGCTTCCTGATGTTGGAAGACATCCTGACGGGTAGGCTCAGTAGGCTCGACCTCAGGGGTTTCTTCGGCCCTCTCTGGCTCCTCGGCTAAGGCCTCACCGGCTTTTTTTTTACGTCGGGGGAATCCTCAGCAACCGGCTCAGCTTCTTCTGCTGTTTCGGCCTCTCGGCGAGCCTGCTCCAACCGCTCTTGGAGCTCCACGAAGTTGACAGATGCTTCCTGGAAGGGGCTGCGCTTGAGGCGGTGCGGCAGAGCAAGTTCGGCTGCCAGCAAGATGTCCCGCGAAGTAATGGCAGTACGGCCTTCCAGAGCAGCATGAGCGCGGGCTGTTTTGAGGATCACGAGGTCTGCGCGGTGGCCATCCACCTGCAGGCTGGCCGTCAGGTTAGCGATAGTTGCCAGATCATGGCGGTTGTACTGCACGCGCTCCACGATCTCGCGGGCACGCACGATCTCATCAGCCAACTTTTGCTCTTGAGGTAGCCAAGCCTCACGGAAGGCTACGGGGTCTTTTTCAAAGGCGATGCGCCGCTCTAAAATGGCGATGCGTGCGTCGGGGTCGCGGATGCCGGTCACATCCACACAGAGGGCAAAACGGTCCAGCAGCTGAGGGCGCAGGTCGCCCTCTTCGGGGTTCATCGTGCCGATTAAGATAAAACGGGCCGGGTGGGTGAAGCTGATCCCCTCACGCTCAACTACATTGATACCCATCGCAGCCGAGTCGAGCAATAAGTCCACCACGTGGTCGTCAAGCAGGTTCACCTCATCCACATATAGGATGCCGCGATTGGCGGCAGCCAGTACACCGGCATCAAAGTGGCGCTCGCCACGCTGAATGGCTTTCTCAATGTCCAGCGTGCCCACCACGCGGTCTTCGGTTGCGCTGATGGGCAAGTCCACAAAGGGGATACGCCGTTCGATGACGACTAGGTTCTCGCCACGCGCCACGCGCTCGCGGCACTCGTCACACCAACTCTCCGCGTGGTCGGGATCGCAGCTGAAGCGACAATCTACCACCACACGAATCTTGGGCAGCAGGGCGGCGAGTGCGCGGGCGGCGGTGCTCTTGGCCGTGCCGCGCTCCCCACGAATCAGCACGCCACCGATCTGGGGGTATACGGCATTCAAGACAAGGGCACGCTTCATGCGCTCTTGCCCGACAATGGCTGTGAATGGATAGATGACTGTGGACATACAAGCTAGGTCCCCGATGCGTGATAGCCGGTGCAGCCGGTTTCGGGCTGGGACGGCAGCTGTTTTCGTGGCGTTGGGATTATACCGCAGCGACAGAAGCCCTTACAACCACGCTGTGATAAAGGGCGAGGCTCGCAGAGCGGCTCTCTGAGAAGGGTCAGGGCACAAGTGAGTGGTAGTTCTTGATCACCTGTTGGTGATAGGCCTCCCACGTAAACTGCTGAACGTAATCATGTGCGGATTGGCCCATCGCACGGCGCAGACCTTCATCGCGGTATAGGCGCAGCAGGCGATCGGCTAGTGCGTCGGGGTCGCGGATGGGCACGATGAAGCCGTCTTGCCCGTCGCGGATGGCTGCGCCGACGTTCTGAGTGATGATCACCGGCAGCGCGCAAGCGGCGGCTTCGTAGACCACCATGCCGAAGCCATCCTGCAGGGAAGGGAGGACGAAGACCGAAGCCTGATGATAAATCTGCGCCAATTCTTCCTGCGGTACGAAGGGGATGTGGCGGTAGAGGCCTTCGTACTGTGGCAAGAAGGCGCGGCTATCCGGGAAGCAGCCACCGACCAGCACCAGCTCAGCATCCGGCAGGTCCAGCCGCCGGAAAGCTTCCAGCAGGTATTGCACGCCTTTCTGCAGGCTGATCGCTCCCACAAATAGCACGCGGAAAGTACGGTCGGTTTTGGCTTCAGGGGCAGGTCTAAAGCGCTGCGGTGCGAAACCAAAGTGCACACGGCGCAGCTTCGCTTCCGGCACACCCTGCTCAACCATTGTGCGCCAGACGAATTCGGAGGGTACAGCGATAGCGTCGGCTTCCTCGTACTCTTGGATGTGCTTGCGGAACAGCAGCCGGTAGGCCCTTGAGAAGCGCAGACCGTAGCGAGTGTACTCCTCGCTGAGGATCTGGTAATGCACGATGGGATGCGCTGAGGAGCGCTCTACGAGGGTTTTCATGCCCAGCTGCTTGGCATAGCGCATGGATAGCAGCCCAAAATGGTTAAAGACGTTGAGAATAGTCCCGCCATCAATATGGCGCCGTGCCAGCAGGTCAAATAGGTTGTCACGCACAAGATAGGACAGCGCCATGCTCCCCGCGCCGGGCAGGCGCTGAATGCCCATGCCTAATAGCTCCGGCAGCACAATCTGGCGCACACGCTGGAGGGGGATGTCTGTCTCACGGCGGTCAAAGATCGTAGTGATGAAGCGCCGTAAGCATCCGGCATGCAGCGCTGCACGCACGATCTCGTAGGCGTGGAATTTGCCTCCCGATGAAATGATCACGTCAAGGGAGCGCATGAGACCTTCCTATCCCTTCTTGGAGGTGCGGCTGGTGGCTTGAGATAGTTATTATAGCGCCCTGCCCCTTGCCTAGATAGAACGTGTGTACTATCCTTAAATAACATTGTGGGTGCAACGCCATGGCAGGCGGGAGGTAACAGCGTGACACTGGAGTTCCACAAGCTAACGCAGCAGGTTGAACGGATGGGCGAGATATTGGCCAGCCTAGAAAAAGAGATCGGCGATAAAACCGAGCTGGCCTTGAAAATCCTCGCCGCCTATGCGGATAGAGCCTATCTGCCCCTTGTCCATCAGCGTGTGCAAGATGCGGTGGATAAAGATGCGGGCTACCGTGGCGCGCGCCCGCTGGACGAGCCGATCATGGACACTTACCCTCCCGCTCCCCTGCCGGATTCGGCTACCATTGTGGCGACCGACGGATCGCAGATTCCTCCTGATGCGCACGGTATCGCTCTGTATTATCTGATCAACATCGGCACCATCGTGATCCATCACGGGAGTGGGGAAGCACCGGAGATCATCAGCGAGCCGGTGCTGTTCTACGAACGGAAGGACATGCAGGGCGAGGAGCACGGGCCGATTTCGGCAGGTGTCGTTGCTGCACGCCGCACCGTTCTGGAAATGGCTGCTCTGGCCGAACATAGCTGGCGGCAACGCGGTCAGGCACGTCCCTTGCTGGCACTGCAGGATAATCCGCTGCTGCTCATCGGGCTAGGCAGCGAGGTCCCAGACCGCGAGGGGCTGCGAGACCTCTACTTTGACGCTATGACGCGCCTGCTGGAGATTCGGGCGGGTTTGGCCGGTTACACCGACCGCCCGCGCAGCACTTTTGTGGTGGGGCTGCTACACCTGCTGGATATAGAAGCAGCCGACGTCTCCCGTGCAACGTTGGCCAACAATGGCCGCTTAGAAGGTCTACTGGATGCGCAGGTCTTCCGTTCCTTGCTGGGGCCTGCCGAACGTTCAGCGCTGTTTGTACAGATGTCGCCGCTGAACAAAGAGTTTCGGAACAAAGGCGGGGAGACGCATGAGATCGCTTTCTTCTACCTGAATGTCGCTGTGCCGCATGAACCGCCCCGCCTGGCTCGTGTCGAAGTCCCCATGTGGGTGGCGCAGGACAAATCGCTGGTAGCCGAGATGCAGGCCTTGATCTACCATCAGTGTGGGCAGCTAACGGCACGCTATCCTTACGCTCTCACCCGTGCGCACGAGCTGGCGGTGGTCAAGCATGAGGAGTCGCGCCAGCTCGATATGATGATCCGCGTCACGCTGACGCGCTACGGCCTTGAAGCGGAGGAAAGCCAGAAGCAGGTCAGCAAGGATGCTGTCGGTGGCCGCCGAGCGCGATTTGAGGTGCGCTGATGATGGGACAAGGCCGGTCAAGTGGGGGAATGCTGAGGAGGCAGGATGTCGGATAGATGGAATGAGCCAATCGGCCACGTGCTGCGTGCTAGCACGGCTGGCTTTTCGGCAGGGGCACGCGTCACAGAGGTTGAAGGACCTGCTTTTGGGATGGTGGTACGTGCCCAACCGCGCACGAACTCACGAGAAGTGATCTATGGCCTGCTCTATGATATTCACATTGATGATGACCCTCTGGTGCGCCAACTCGTCTTGGCGGATGCGGTGAGTGAGGAGACCATCCGCGATCAGCGGCATCATCGCATTGTGCCGTTGGAGATGAGCGTGCTGGCCATCGGCTACCGCGCCTACGACGGCACTATCCGCCATGCTTTGCCTCCGCGCCCGCCGCTGAGCCTCGACCCTGTTTACCTGTGCTCGCCGACGGAGATCCGCGAGATCACCGCTCGTTTTGACTACTTCCGCATCGTTTTAGGCGCCTCCCAAGTGCCAAGCGAGCAGCTGCTGGCGGCTAATTTGCTCATCGCGGCTCAAGCGCTGCCAGAACATGAGCAGTACCGCTTTCTGGTTGAGGCCGGGCGCGAGGCCGCCCGCTTGCTGAGCGGCGATCTGGCGCGGTTGGATTACCTGTTGAAGCTGATCTATCCATCGCAGAATCAGGGGTAATGGCCTATGGCGAGGCGAGTAACGGACGAACTGGATGCTTACTTTGGGGTGCGTGCGCCACGTCTTGGCGTGGTAACCGGCGGTTCACTGAGTCGTGGGCTTGAGGTCAAACTGGACCCCCAGACGGATATAGAGGAACTGGCAGTCGGGCGCTATGTGGTAGTGCGGGGCCGGCGCCGCTTTTTGTGCATGATCACTGACATCGGTCTAGGCAGCACCAACAGCCAGATTGCCCTTACCCCGCCGGACATCCGCGCCAATCCCTATCTGGAGGATGTCTATCGCGGCACAACTGCTTTCGGCACGGTGCATATCGCACCTATGCTGGTCATTGAGGAGGATGGCAAGATCGGACCGGTGCGCACCATTCCGGCGCACTTTCAGGACGTGTTGACTGCTACCGAGCAGGACATCAACGCGGTGTTTGGTCCTGAAGATGAGGCGCACTTTAACATCGGCTCGCCGCTGGAGCTACCTGACACGCAGATCAACATTGACCTCAAGCGGCTCACGGAACGCTCAATCGGTGTTTTCGGGAAAAGCGGGACTGGCAAGAGTTACCTCACACGCATCCTGCTGGCCGGGACCATTGCTCACAACGCAACGGTCAATCTGGTATTTGACATGCATAACGACTACGGCTGGGAAGTGCTCAACGAGGATGGCTTCCGCGATAAGGGCTTGAAGCAGCTCTTTGGCCAGCGCGTGGCCATCTTTACGCTGGATGAGGAATCCTCCCGTCGGCGCAAAGCCCCCTATGATTTCGTCGTGCGGATGGCCTACAGCGAGATCGAGCCGGATGATCTACGCGCCCTGCGGCTGACGATGGATTTCTCAGATACTATGTTGGATGCCGCCTACGCGCTGCACAAGGCTTGGGGCGGGGACTGGATCCGCCAACTGCTGCGTGAGGACTTGGACATTGAACAGGTAGTAAGCGAGCATCCGACCATCAACGCTGCCTCGCTTGTGGCGCTTATCCGCCGCCTGAAGCGTTTTGAGCGCTTCGAGTTCCTTACCCCCTATCCGGTGGAGGACTCCGTACAAGCGATCTTGAAGTACATAGAGAGCGGAATTAGTGTTGTTCTAGAGTTCGGGCGTTATGGCAGCGCTCTGGAAGCCTATGTATTGGTCGCCAACTACCTGACGCGCCGCATCCGTCAACGCTATGTGGAGCGGGTTGAGGCCTCACTGGGGGATGAGAGTCAACAGCCCCCGCAGCTGATGATCACCATTGAGGAGGCGCACAAGTTCCTCGACCCCCAGATTGCGCGGCAGACGATCTTCGGCACCATCGCCCGTGAGCTGCGCAAATACAAAGTCACCCTGCTGGTAGTCGACCAACGCCCCAGCGCCATTGATGAGGAGGTCATGTCCCAGATCGGCACGCGGGTGACGGCCCTGTTGGATAATGAGCGCGACATCTCCGCCGTGCTGATGGGTATCAGCGGAGCGCAGGGCCTGCGCGAGGTGCTGGCCCGCTTGGAGACGCGCCAGCAGGCGATTGTGCTTGGCCATGCCGTTCCCATGCCGGTGGTGATCCAGACGCGGCCCTACGACGAGGCCTTCTATGCAGCGATGGGCGCTCCCCTCAAAGGCCGTAAGTTGCGGGAAGAAGCGCGTAGGGGAAGCAAAGCACTCTACGGTGACGGCGATTTTGAGGGCTATGACTAGTGCTTCAGCAAGGAAGACAGACCCCCCATATACCTACGATGGGGGGTCTGTTGTTCTCGCTGTCGGTCACTCTACAGTTTGCGGGGGGCCAGCGGCGCGTCGGCTGCGCCCTGCCCGCACGCGCCACATGACGAAGCGCACGATGCCGTAGATCACTAGCCCCAACAGCACCAGCCACGGCAGCACCGCAATGGAGAAGTAGATGAGAAAATCGCCGAAGTTGCGGGCGCCGTTGACCAACGCCTCAAAGGCGCGGCGCACGGTCTCCGCCGGGCGCCAGCGCGTGTCCACCGGCTGACTGAGGATGTAGGGTTGCAGCTCTATGGTGATCAAGCTCAGGCGGGCCGTCTCGGCGAGGTAGCGCATGCGTCCCTTGAGTGCCTCGATCTCGGCCTCACGCTGGGTGAGTTGTTGCTCGGCCATCAGCAGGTCCTCGGTTGTCTGGGCGCCCTGCATTAGCTCTAACAGCCGCTCGCGCGCGGCCTCTAGGCTCTCCACGCGGGCTTCCAGATCGACGTATTCCTCGGTCACGTCCTGCGCCGACTCGCTGACCGTTGGCGTAGTCCCCTCGACTGCCAGGGCTTTGATCCGGTCCATCACTTCGTCAAAGCGCTCGACGGGCACACGGATGCTCATGCTGATGTAGGGTGGGCTGTTGGGTGCGCCTCCATACTGGTTGCTAGAGACGACAAACGCCCCTTCAGCGGCCATCGAATGGACCATCTGCTCGATCTGGGCCTCAGCCGCAAGGGTATCTTCTACCACTACTGAAATGCTGCCCGTGCGGACGATCAGGCGCTCAATCTGTTGGCCTACCTCTGCCTCGGCTATCTCCACCGTGTAGGCTCTGTCTGAGGCAGCAGCGCCCGCCGTCGGATAGGGCACTGCCGCCGGAGCTTCTGCCCCATAATAGCCTTGCTCGTAGCCATATTCGGGTGCTAATGCGCCGCCCATGAAACCCCGACTGGACACGAGCAGGACAGCGAGCAGGCACACCACTGTGGCCACGAGTACAAACCCGCCGATCAGAAGACCATTTCTAAGCTTCGGTGACATTCCTCTCCTCCCCACGCTTGTCTGTGCTGAAAAAGTTCCTGCTATAAAGACGAGAACGCTCTGTGCTTTGTTCCTCATCATTGTATGCGCGAATCGCGCTATCCAACAGCCGAGGCGCAACAGAGGCCTCGCTTCCTTGAATGCTATCCCGCTCAAGGCTACAATACCGGCTTGGCATTATCGGACAAGGAGGAGCCGGTGGAGACGATCAACGTGCTGGTGACCATGCCGTTCGCGGAGCCGTTGATAGAGAAACTGGCTAGCGTTTCGCCCCGCTTGAACATCATACAGCACAAGGCCGAGAGCGCCGATGACCTTCCGCCGACGATCAAAGAAACTGATGTGCTCTACACTCTCCAGGCGTTGCCGCATCCTGAAGCGGCTCCCCGTCTGCGATGGGTGCAACTCCATCACGCCGGTGTAGATCGTCTGCTGGAGCACCCACTCTATGCCAAGGATGATGTGCTCTTCACTACGGCCAGCGGAATCCATACCGTCGCTATAGCCGAGTATGTGTTGGCGTTGATCTTGGCCTTTGCTCATCATTTGCCCAAGATGTTTGCCGATAAGGCTAGCGCGACATGGCCCAAGGGCCGCTGGGCGCGCTATGTACCGCGTGAACTGCGCGGCGCAACGCTGGGTATCGTGGGCTATGGGAGCATCGGGCGGGAAGTGGCACGGCTGGCGCGGGCGTTTGGAATGCGCGTGTTGGCCGTCAAGCGCGACCTGCGCAACTTGGAGGACGAGGGCTATTGCCTCCCCGGCACAGGAGACCCGCATGCTGAGATTCCAGAGCGCATCTATCCGGTAGAGGCGCTGCACTCCTTCCTAGGGGAATGCGATTATGTAGTGCTGGCCTTGCCCCTCACGGCAGCAACGCGCCATCTGATCGACGCAGCGGCGTTGGCTGCCATGAAGCCTACCGCCATTCTGATCAACGTGGCGCGTGGTAGTCTGGTCGACGAGAAGGCCCTCATCGCAGCATTGGAGAAAGGCACTATTGCCGGTGCAGGCCTAGACGTGTACGAAGTTGAGCCACTTCCTGAGGACAGCCCGTTGTGGAAACTGCCCAACGTGATCCTCAGCCCGCATGTGTCAGGCTTCACCCCATACTATGATGAGCGTGCCACCGATCTCTTCGCCGAGAACCTGCGGCGGTTTCTGGCGGGGGAGCCGTTGCTCAATGTTGTGGATCGTTCACGCGGCTATTGACCCGACGCTGGCAGGGGACGGCGCATCGCAAGCCTTTCAACGTAATCGGCGAACTCGCCCGCGTTGCAGGCCTCAATGTAACGCAGCAACTCCCCGCCAGCCACCGGATAGAGGGGGTAGCAGGATGTAGGCCATGCCCCATGCGGAACGTGCACTACCGCGCTGACAAGCGCGCCGCTGATGTCCACAGGGCCTTCAAACCTCTCGACGATCTCCTCTGCTGTGATGATGACGCGCTTTGCGCCCAGAGCCAGTTCGATATCAACCCCCAGGTTGAGGTTCAGCTGCGCATTGCCTGAAGCATCCGCTTGCAGCGCATGGATCACGGCTACATCCCACTCAATAGCAGGGAAGGCTACCAATTGCCGATGAGGGTGGTAAGGATCGTCAATCACCTTCACGTCGGGGCGCAGCTTGAGCAGATCGGTGCCCAGCCAAGCGTAGGCGGGCATAAAGCTGGTGTTGGCGAGATGCGCCCGTATACCGTAGGAGAGACTCGCCTCCGTCTCCTCTATCAAGCGCAGTGAGCCTTCGTTAGCCGCCTGCGTGAACATCGGCGCGAAGCCGAAGGCTTCCAGCCCAAAATAGCACGTGCGCATGGTGGAGACCATCCCTGCGCCGATGAGCAGGTCGCTCTCAAAACCTGCGGTGAAGCTCAACAAGGTCAGGTTAGTGGGGCGTGGACGCTGCGCGAGCAAGGCAAGCACAAAGGCTACCGGACGGCGGTAGAGGGTCACGCCGCCGAGGGCCAGTGTATCGCCTGACCGAACCAGTTGGGCTGCTTGCTCAAGGGTGATGCGTTTGTCTTCCATAGGGATGCCTCCTGAGTGATGTGGAGAAGTCTATATCGTGGCTGCACTGCTGCGCAAGAACAGCAAATCTCTCCGCTTTTGACAGGATTCTTATGCCTTTTGCGCTACAATCTGGGGCGAACTGCGTATTCCTTATCAGAGCAACTTTGCGGTGCCTGCGCAGTTCACTGAACATCGCAATGTGAGGAGGTAGTGAGACTATGTGGTGGCCATTCTACTGGAACCCCACTTACTGGCTGTTTATCGCTCCGGCACTGCTGTTCATGCTGTATGCCCAGTGGCGTGTGCAGTCGGCCTATGCCAAGTGGAGCCGGGTCCCCAGCGCACAGGGCGTTCCGAGTATCAAGGCCGCTGAAATGCTCATCGCCCAAAATGGGCTGTATGGGGTGCGCATCCAGGGCATCCCCGGTATGCTGACCGACAACTATGACCCGCGCAGCAAAACGCTGAACCTTTCTCAAAGCACGGCGCTGGGCAGCTCAGTTGCTTCTCTGGCAGTGGTGGCCCATGAGATAGGGCACGCCATGCAGGATGCGACTGGCAGCCTGCTGCTGCAGTTGCGATCTGGGCTGGTTCCGGCGGTGAACTTTGGCTCGCAGCTGGGGCCGATCCTCTTCATCATCGGTTTCCTATTGCGCCTCTCGCCGTTGATGTGGGTGGGCATCGCCTTCTTCTCGCTGGCGTTCGTCTTTGCGCTAATCACCCTGCCGGTGGAGCTGGATGCCTCATCACGGGCGATGAAGATGCTCAAGACCAGCGGCCTGTTGGTGGGTGAACGGGAGCTTCGCGGTGCACGCGCCGTGTTGACTGCTGCCGCATTGACCTACGTCGCTGCATTGCTGACGGCGTTGTTCCAATTGCTGTATTATGTTATGCTGGCATCGGGTGACCGTCGCCGCCGCTGATCGCACTGCTTGTGCAACCTCTTGGGGGAGGGCCAGCCGCTGATGGCCTCAACTGCCCGGCCTGCCGATGACTACACTGTTGATGAGCTGATCTGTGCTTGCATTGCCCGCCAGCTGGAGGACGGTGAAGTCGTTGCCCAGGGGTTGGCAACGCCGCTCGTGGTGGCAGGCTTCCTGCTTGCCAAGCTCACCCATGCTCCCAACCTGCGCTTTGTCTCGGCGATAGGGCAGGCCATCTGTGATGACTGGGCGCCGTTGAGTCTTACGCGGATCGAAGACCTCTGGCTGGGACGAGCACGCATGGGGATGGGTTTTGCCCGCGCCGTGACAGAGGTCCTACCGCGCTTTGCGCCCAAGGAGTTCTTCCGTCCGGCGCAGATTGACGCGCTGGGCAACTTCAACAACATTGCTATCGGTGAAGACTATGTACGCCCTTACATGCGGCTGCCGGGGACGGGCGGCATCCCCGATGTGACCACTTTCTCCGAGCAGGTCTACATCTACGTCCCACGTCATTCCAAGGTGGTCTTTGTGGAGCGGGTTGACTTTGTGAGCGGGTTGGGACATACGCCGAATCGGCAGCGAGGGGCTGGCCCGCGTTATTGCATCAGCGATCTCGGCCAGTTCGATTGGGCCAATGGCCGTATGCGGCTGATTACCGTTCACCGTGGAGTGACGGTTGAACAAGTGCAGCGTAAGACTGGTTTCGTGCTGGATGTAGCCTCTGATGTGAGCGAAACTCCGCCGCCAACGGCGGAGGAGGTGCGTTTACTGCGCGAGGAGATCGATCCGCTGGGCATCCGCAGGCTGGAGATGTTGGGAGGCACAGCCCGCAAAGAGCTGATCCGTTCTATTCTGGAGCAAGAAGGTGCAATCTGACGAACTGCGCCCCCTGTTGACCGAGATAACCTTCCGTGTGCGCTTCGCCGAGACGGATATGATGGGTGTGGTGCACCACGCCAATTACCTCATTTACTTTGAGGAGGGGCGCAGCGAGCTATCGCGTCGAGTGGGATCACCGTACTCCGCACTCGAAGCACAGGGATTCTCCCTGGCCGTTGGCGATGTGCGTGTGCGCTATGTGGGAGCCGCAAGGTATGATGAACTCCTGACTGTCCGCTCATGGGTCGGGGAGATCCAAAGCCGCGCGGTTACGTTTGAGCATGAGGTGATCAGGGCCGTCAATGGAGAAGTGTTGGCACGTGGCACAGTGAAAACGATCTGTATTGACCGCCAAGGGTGCGTGCGCCGCATTCCAGAGGCGTGGATCGCGCCGTTTAAGGCTGCGCTGGACTTGTAATGTGAGATACAGCAGGAGCGCAAATGATGGTCGAAAACCCCATCCTGAACAACCGCTACCAGTTGATCGAGGAGATCAACGCGGGCGGCATGGCTGTGTTGTACAAGGCACAGGACCTTGAGCTGGGCCGCTTGGTGGCCATCAAGGTGCTGCGTCCCAGCCTAGCGAGCGACCCTGCATTTCTCGCCCGTTTTAGGCAGGAAGCACGGGCGGCGGCTAATCTCTCGCATCCCAACATCGTCACCGTGCACGATGTGGGGCAGGATGGGAGCACCCACTATATCGTGATGGAATACGTGCCGGGCCAGAACCTCAAGCAGCTCTTGCGGGCACATGGCCCATTTGAGGTGGATGCCGCGCTGGCTATCATGATTGAAGTATGCAAGGGGGTTGGCTATGCTCACCGCGCTGGCTTGGTGCACTGCGACATCAAGCCGCAGAACATCTTGGTGACGCCCGACAACAGCATCAAAGTCGCCGACTTCGGTATCGCGCGTGCCTTGACCGCCAGCCCCAGCGAGGAGACGGAGAAGATCGTATGGGGTAGCCCGCATTATTTCTCTCCCGAGCAGGCTGCTGGCGAGACGCTCACTCCGGCCTCAGATGTATACTCCATCGGTGTCGTCTTGTTTGAACTCTTAACCGGGCAGCTCCCGTTCAGCGGCTCGGATTACCGCGAGCTGGCGCTCGCGCATTTCAGGGAAGAGCCGCCCTCTATCCTTGATCTCAATCCGGCGCTGCCTCCGGAGCTGGATCGCATCATCCGCAAGGTGCTCTCGAAAGAGCCTTCGGCACGCTACCGCACAGCGGATCAGTTAGGGCGCATCCTGCAAAAGTACCGTGAGCAGGGCTTGCAGCCCACCTCGGCATTTGTGGTCAAGCCGTCGACTGAGCCCACCTCTCCGCCGAGCATCTCTTCCCAACCCACCCAGCCGAGTACGCCGCCTCCTGCTCCTGCAGCACCTATATCGCCGCGTGCCCGGCTTCCCGGCACGCGTATAGAGCACCCCGGCGGCGAGCCGACAGTCCCCACACTGCCGCCCCTGAAAACGGATGGGACGAGTATCCGCCCACCTGTGCAACCGGCACCTCCTCCACCCCCTTACCAGCCAGAAGCGGCGCCAAGCGGAGGACTTCTTGCCGATGTTGACCTTTATGGGATTGCGCTAGGTGTGCTGGCTACTGTTGCAGTGCTGGGGCTGATCCCACTGTGGATAGCAGTCTACTTGACGTTTGCACGGTGAGAGGAGCATGCCGGCCTCACTCGGACGTGCGTTGTAGACGAATCCGTCATCTGGTATAATCTGAAATGAAGCCAGAGCGAGACCATCCGCAAGGCAGGAGCTGGCAAGGGAGCGCCAGCGTGCGACAAGTTGCTTGGCCAGAGGCCCGTCGGCGCGCAAGCGCCGTTTGTCTTATGGGGGTGTGAAGGTGAATTCCACGCGGTTCCGACATGGCTTTGTATATCTGTTGATTATCCTGGCTGTGGCGGTCATCATGCTGGCGGCCTTTGCCCGCAACGATAACCCTGATCCCTGGTCGCTTAGTGACGTGGCCGCTGCCGCACGACGGGGCGACATCCGGCAGATCGTCGTTACCGACACCAACGAGATGACCATCACCCTTCGGGACGGGCGCACAGCCATATCGAGCAAGGACCCCACCCAGCCTGCGCCGGAGCAATTGCTTGCGTTGGGAGTTACACCTGAGCAGCTGGCGCAGATCGAGTGGATCAATAAGAAGTCGGCCAACTGGCAGAGCATCTTCTCAGCGCTGATCTACCTCCTGCCGTTGGTGGTTGTGTTGGGCGGCATCTACTTCATGATGCGCCAGGCGCAGGGAACCAACAACCAGGCGCTCTCGTTCGGCAAGAGCCGCGCCCGCATGTTCACCGGCGATCACCCCACTGTGACCTTTGATGATGTGGCCGGTTGCGATGAGGCCAAGGAGGAATTGCAGGAAGTTGTGGAGTTCTTGCGTGAACCGGCTAAGTTCATCCAGTTGGGTGCACGCATCCCGAAGGGCGTGCTGCTTGTCGGCCCGCCCGGTACGGGCAAGACCCTGTTGGCCAAAGCGGTCAGCGGCGAGGCTGGCGTGCCGTTCTTCTCCATCTCCGGCTCGGAGTTTGTGGAGATGTTTGTGGGCGTCGGTGCAAGCCGCGTGCGCGACCTCTTTGAGCAGGCCAAGCGGCACAGCCCATGCATTGTTTTCATCGACGAGATTGACGCTGTAGGGCGCCACCGTGGAGCAGGACTGGGCGGCTCGCACGATGAACGCGAGCAGACACTCAACCAGATTCTGGTGGAGATGGACGGTTTTGATACCGACACCAACGTGATCATCCTTGCCGCCACCAACCGCCCTGACATCCTTGACCCGGCTTTGCTGCGCCCCGGTCGCTTTGACCGCCGCGTGATCCTGGACCGCCCTGATGTGCGTGGTCGCGAGGCCATTCTGGCGGTGCATGTACGGGGTAAACCGCTTGAGCCGGACGTTGACCTAGGCGTTCTGGCACGCGCTACCCCTGGCTTCGTGGGTGCGGACATTGAGAACATGGTCAACGAGGCGGCTATCCTGGCCGCACGGCGCAACAAAAAGACCATCGGCATGCAGGAGTTTCAAGAGGCTATTGAGCGGGTGGTGATGGGGCCGGAGCGCCGCAGTCGCCTTATGAGCGAGCAAGACCGCAAGGTGACGGCCTATCATGAAGCGGGGCACGCTGTGCTGGCGCACCTACTGCCCAACTGCGATCCGGTGCTCAAGGTGACCATCATCCCGCGCGGGATGGCCGGTGGCTACATGATGCCGCTGGGTGACGACATGATGTACACCCCCCGCTCCAAGTTCCTTGACACCATTGCGATGGCGCTGGGCGGGCGCGTGGCCGAGGAGATGGTTTTCAACGAGATCACCACTGGTGCCAGCAGCGACCTAGAGCAAGTCACCAAGCTGGCGCGCAACATGGTGACACGCTTCGGTATGAGCGAGCGCCTTGGCCCCATGATCTTCGGCCAGAAGGAAGAGCTGGTCTTTCTGGGGCGTGAGATCGGCGAGCAGCGCGACTACAGCGAGTCGGTGGCCGAGGAGATTGACGAGGAGGTGCGCCGCATCGTCAGCGAGGGCTACGAGCGTGCTCGCACCATCCTGAGCGAGAACCGTGATAAGCTGGAGCTGGTCGCACAGACCCTGCTGGAGGTCGAAACCTTGGACCGCGAAGCCTTCATCCGCCTGATGGAGGGCGAACCTGTGGAAGAGGTCAAGGCTAGCCTTTCCGCACCCTCTGCGCCGAAGAAGAAGAGCGATAAGCCGGTAGAATCGGGTAGCGAGGACACCCCGCCTGCGCTTGATCGGCCTCCGGCACCTGCCCCGGCCTGAGAACGAGTTGAACCTCAGAGAAATAGAGAGCACAGAGAAGCCGAGTCTCTGTGCTCTCATCTTTTCTAGAGGTGGTTCTTCAGAAAGGATCAGCCTCCAGTCTCCATCTTGACCAGCTCGCGGCGCAATACCTTGCCCACTGCCGTCTTGGGAAGCGCCTCAACAAACTCAATACGGCGCGGCACTTCATAGGGGGCTAATTTCTGCTCGCAGAAAGCGATGAGCTCTTCTTTGGTCACCTGCTTGCCAGGGGCCAGCACGACCCAGGCTTTGAGCGCCTCTTGCCCCTCTTTCTCCGGATGGGGAATACCTGCCACGCCTGCTTCGGCAACGGCCTCGTGCTCCATGAGCACCTTCTCAACGATGTTGGGATAGACATTGAACCCGCCGATGATGACCATGTCCTTCTTGCGGTCAACGATGTAGAAGTAGCCGTCTTCATCCATGCGGGCAATGTCACCGGTGTAGAGCCACCCGTTGCGGATAGCATTGGCCGTTTCGGTGGGCATGTTATGATAGCCGGTCATCATCACCGGTCCGCGTAGCACCAGCTCCCCGACCTCGCCCACCGGTACGTCCGTGACCTCATCGTCGAGGCTGACGATGCGGCACTCTACATCTGGGAACGGCAAGCCAATAGAGCCAACCTTGTTGACTCCCCGCAGCGGGTTGCAGTGGGTGGCGGTGGGAGCCTCGCTCATGCCGAAGCCTTCCATCACGGTGCCACCGGTCAATTCCTCGAAGCGGCGCTTGGTCTCAGGGGCCAAGGGGGCCGAGCCGCTAATGCACGCGCGGATGGAGCTGAGATCGTACTTTCCGGCAATGACATCGGGATGGTAGTTGATGGCGTTGTAGAGCGCAGGCACACCCATGAAGATGGTGGGCCTAAAGGTATTGATGGTGTCCAGCAGATCGTCAATGTCACGGGCGTTGGGCACCATGATCATCGTCGAGGCCATCGACACGGCGAAGGTCAGCACGGCCACCATACCGTAAACGTGGAACAACGGAATAGCGGCGAGGAAGATTTCCTGTTGACTCTCGTCTGCCCCCATCCAGACGCGCATCTGGGTAGCATTGGCGACGAGCGCATAGTGCGGTCCGCGTGCTGCCTTAGGGATGCCCGTTGTGCCGCCAGTGTACTGGAAGATAGCCGTGTCCGTGCGAGGGTCGATCTCCACCTGCGGGCGCTGGTCCGGCGTGTACTTTCTGAAGAGGTCTTGCAGCCACATATCGCCGGGGCGCAAGCTCTCTACATAGTGGCCGTCTTTCTTCTCACGCGCCAGCGTGAACAGGAATCTGCCGAGAGGCGGTAGGTACTCTTTGATGTTGGATACGATGATCCGCTCAACAGGTGTCTGATCGCGGATTGAGTTGAGGTCCTGGTAGAACTTGCTGAGGGTGAAGACGAAGCGCACGCCGCTGTCGTTGAGTTGATCGGCGATTTTCGCGGGTGGGAAAGTCGGGTTGAGGGCCACAACAGTGCCCCCTGCCTTCAGGATGCCGAAAAAGGCGATGACGAACTGTGTGCAGTTGACGGCATCAATGGCTACACGGTCGCCCTTCTTGAGGCCCATGTCGGCCAGCGCGGCGGCAAAGCGATCGCTGAGGTCGCCCAGCTCGCCGTAGGTGATGGAGGCATGCCTTCGCCCGAAGAGCGGTAGGTGGGCCGACATGACGCAGGCTGTGTTGTTGGGATATTTGCGTGCGGCCTCGTCAAGCAGGCCGAACAGCGGCACATTGGGGTAAGGCTCCAGTGAAGCTGGCACCCCCTTATCATAGTGCTTGACCCAGGGCTTATCAGCATAGCTCACCATGTTGGAACCCCTCCTCATTGTGGCGGCAGATGACGTAATGTCCCTGCCCTGTAAAGTAAGAGCGATCAGTGTGCTCCTCTCCGATCGGACACCGATCTAGATAGGCACATCGAAGGGCGATATCTCCATGCCGATCCGGCAACATGTAAAGGAATAAGGCGCATAGTGAACCCTTAATCCTAGTATAGTATGGGTATCACAAGAGGACAATTCCCCCAAAAGCGATAGGACAAGGCATCAACCTTGTTCCTTCACACCCTCGATCTGTCTGAGGATCGCCTCAGCGATGTCATAAGCGGCACGCGGTTTGCCTATGCGGGCCGCCGCGGCACGGTACTTATCCAGCTCCCCCCGCCCGCTGCTCAGCCATGCGTAGGCCGTTGTCAGCACCCCAATCGGCCCAGGCGACCAGACCCCGGCTCCGCTTTCCACCACGTAGCGCACATTGCCCACCTCTTGGCCGGGCAACGCCTCATAGAGAATGAGCGGCAGGCCGCAGGCAAGTGCCTCACTGACGATCAGACCGCCGGCCTTGCAGATGATGAAATCGGAGGCGTGCATCAGCTCCGGCATATTTTTGACCAGACCGTAAATGTGCACTTTGCCACGCCATTGGGACCTGGTCAACTCGGCCTCGGTTTCCGGGTCACCTCCGCTCACAGCAACGATTTGAAGGGGTAGGCCTGAGCGATCGAGCAGGTGGGCGATGCCGGAAGTCTGCCGCGTGCGCGGCGATCCCACAATCAGGGCAGTGATCATTTGCGGATCCCAACCTAACGCCTCCCGCAGTGTTCTGCGGTCACGCTTTTCCCGATAGAATTGGGGATGTACAGGCAACCCGCTCAGCCGGACACGTTCTTTGGGTAGCCCATTTTCCAGTGCCTGTCGGTAAACGTAACCGGTAGGCACAAAGGTGCAATCCGCGCCTGACTGAAACCATACGCTGTGCACGTCAATTAGGTCAGTGACCACCACATTCACTGGGATGCGATGGCCGGACCTGCGCGTAGCGCGGAGGGCAGCATAAGTATAGGCTGGGTAAGTTGTGAGGATAGCATCTGGCTGATATCTCTTCACCCAGTCGGTGAGGGTATCGTTCAGCACGATGGTGGTGGCGCGTTGCATCAGTTGTGCCACAACTGGCGCATCGGTGGCAGAATAGGCCAGCTGATACAACCTAGGATCGTCGGTGACGACTGCATCGTAGCTGGATTCCAACATCTTGATGAGGTCGGGGATGGCTGGATCGTGGAGCGGGTTAAGGACGTAGACCTGACACCCTTCCCCGCAAATATCTGCAAAAGCGGCTTCCAAGGCCTCTGCGGCACGCCGGTGCCCGAATCCCGCATCGGCGGTCAGGATAAGAATGTTCTTTTTCACGCATGCTTCCTGTTCTTCGGCCAAAAACCTCAAAGGAGGTTCTGCGTGGGGCAAATCTCTTCCCAGATTCTACAGCCTATCCCCCTTTTTAGGGAAGGCAGATCGGAGGTCAAAATGGAACTATATCACCCCTAGGGGGTGGCAAAGGTTACTAGTCCGAAAAACACCGCGGTGACATACTCACAGTGTAAGGCCCAGATTCTGTGCTAGCCAACAGGGAGGTTCAATGACCACCCAGTGGACTGAGCGTTACGCGGCACGCACCCAGCGTATGCGCAGTTCAGCCATCCGTGAGTTGCTCAAGCTTACCCAACAACCAGATATTATCTCCTTCGCGGGCGGCCTTCCCGCCCCAGAGCTCTTCCCCAGAGAGCAGGTCAAAGCAGCAACGGCACGCGTCCTCGATGAGCAAGGTTGTCAAGCCCTGCAATACAGTATTACCGAGGGCTACCCTCCACTGCGCGAGATGATCGTGCGCCACATGAGGCGTTACGGCATCAAGTGCACCATTGACAACGTGCTCATCACCGCAGGCTCGCAGCAGGCGTTAGACCTGATCGGCAAAATCCTGATTGACCCGGGCGACAAGATTCTCGTCGAGGTGCCAACCTATTTGGGTGCCCTTCAGGCCTGGAACGCCTACCTCGCCGAGTACGTCACCGTTCCCATGGACGACGAAGGCATGCGCGTGGATGAGGTGGAGTCGATCCTACGTAAGGAGAGAATCAAGTTCATCTACGCCCTGCCCAATTTTCAGAATCCCTCCGGCATCACCCTCTCCCGCGAGCGCCGTATGGAGCTGGTACGCCTCGCCAACGAATACGGCGTCCCTATTATAGAGGACGATCCCTACGGGCAGCTACGCTACGAGGGCGAGCACGAACCCCCGCTGATCGTGCTGGATACGCAGGGCAGGCCGGAGGAATGCAACGGCACTCTGGTCAACAGTAACGTCATCTATCTCAGCACCTTCTCCAAAACGCTTTGCCCCGGTTTCCGCGTAGCGTGGATGGTCGGCCCACGCGAGGTCATCGCCCGTGCGGTGCAGGCCAAGCAGGGCAGCGACCTGCATACGGGGACCTTCGCGCAGATGGTGGCCTACGAGACAGCACGTGGCGGTTTCCTCGATCGACATGTGCGCGAGATCCGCAAGGTATACCGCGAGCGGCGCGACCTGATGCTGGCCCTCATGGAGGAGCACTTCCCGCCCGGGGTGACGTGGACGCGCCCCAAGGGAGGTCTCTTCCTGTGGGTGCGCCTGCCGGAAGGCATGGACAGCGTCGCCCTGCTGGAGAAGGCCATCGCGCAGAAAGTGGCCTTTGTGCCGGGCAGTGCCTTCTATCCCCACGGCGGCGGCGAGAACGCCATGCGCATCAATTTCTCCTACATGCCACCGGACCTGATCGAAGAAGGCATCCGACGGCTGGCGACCGCGATCAGCATGGAGATGCAGGGCGTTTCTGTGCGCTGATCTCCCCCTCTCTGTGTGCCCCGGCGAACCCTGCCGGGGCTTTTTTATGCCCCTGGCCGCGTGGCGCAGCGCCTGTGTTGCACATTTGTGCACCTTGCTGTACACTAACTTTAACATTGGAATAGAACGTTCGTACTGTTGAGCGGAATCTTTGGCGAGGAGCAGAGTATTCTATGCCTGATGAGGGTCGGCTTGCCGCACTGGATAAAACACTTAAGGAGCTGACCAAGCGCTTCGGCGAAGGGGTGATCATACGCCTCGGTGAGGCCACCCATCTCCAAGTCGATGTCATCCCTACCGGCTCACTTTCGCTTGACATTGCGCTGGGTGTGGGAGGGATTCCGCGTGGGCGTGTGACAGAAATCTACGGCGCGGAAGCATCAGGCAAAACGACGCTCTGTCTTCACATCATTGCACAGGCTCAGCGGCGAGGGGGCATCTGCGCCTTCGTGGATATGGAGCACGCGCTTGACCCCAATTACGCCAAGAATATCGGTGTCAACGTAGATGACCTCTACATCAGTCAGCCGGACACCGGTGAGCAGGCCCTCGAGATCGCTGAGGCGCTGGTGCGTTCCGGCGCAATGGATGTCGTGGTGCTGGACTCGGTGGCAGCCCTGGTGCCGCGTGCCGAGATTGAAGGCGAGATGGGGGAAAGCCATGTGGGCTTGCAGGCACGCTTGATGAGCCAAGCGTTGCGCAAGCTCTCCGGCGCTATCAAGCAGAGCAACACCGTCATGATCTTCACCAACCAACTCCGTGAGAAGATCGGCGTGATGTTTGGCAATCCGGAGACAACCACCGGCGGGCGTGCGCTCAAGTTCTACGCCAGCGTTCGCTTGGATATGCGCCGTGTGGAGTCGATCAAGGTGGGAGGTGAGGTCGTCGGCAACCGCACACGCGTGCGGGTGACCAAGAACAAGGTCGCTGCGCCCTTCCGCGAAGCCGAATTCGACATCCTATATGGCACAGGCATTAGCTACGAGGGCGATGTGCTCGATCTGGCGACCGAATTGGGCTTCATCGACAAGCGTGGTGCCTTCTATCGCTACAATGATGAGATCATTGGCCAGGGCCGTGAGAATGCCAAACAGTTTCTGGTAGAACATCCAGAATATGTGGCAGCGCTCGATCAGGCCATCCGTGAGGCCTATGGCCTGCGGCCGCTGGCCGCCGCCTTGCCCGTCGGCCAGTAGGGTCGCGGAGGCGGGGAAACAACGTGCCCTATGAGGGCACACCTGACAATAGAGAGTGAACGACTGCGGCGTATCCCACACGCCATACCGAAAACTGCTGCGCTTTCAGGCTCTTAGCTTTCTGCCACTTGGGCGGTTCGGCAGAGGGGTGCTTATCGCAGACCGGAGAATGGAGCGGACCTGTCGCGAACAGGCCGTCAGGAAGCATAATTGAATCGGTCGTGGCCCTGATTCTCCGCGGGACGGGGCCAAGGCGCACCTTTTACACAGAAGCCCGAAGGCTTGCAGAGCGGGGTAGCCGTGGATTCGCCACGGCTACTGTCGTTTAACAACAGGTTGGGGTACAGGCAATGGGAGGAACGATCACGGCGCTGATCGTGCAGAAGCGTAACAAAGAGCGCGTAAACGTCTATCTTGATGGCAAGTTCGCTTTCGGACTGGCGCTCTCCGAGGCTGTTAGGCTGCGCAAAGGTCAGCACCTCAGCGATGAGGAGATTGCCCAGCTGCGGGCGCTAGATGAAATTGAGATGGCCCGTGAGCATGCTCTGCGCTTCCTCTCTTATCGCCCTCGTAGCGCCGCTGAGGTGCGCCGCAGTCTGCGTCAGAGCAAGCGTGGTTTCAGTGAGGAGACCATCGAGACGGTCGTTGCACGGCTTGAGCGGGCAGGCTTGATTGACGACGAAGCCTTCGCCCGCTTTTGGGTTGAGAACCGTGCCCGCTTTGGGCCGCGCAGCACACAGGCTTTGCGTTACGAGCTGCGACGGAAGGGCGTCCCCGATGCGGTTATCACAGCAGCATTGGCTGCCGTGGATGAAGAAACGGCAGCCTATGAGGCAGCGCGTCAGCGGGCGCCACGCTATGCAAAGGCGGATCGTGAGACCTTCCGCAGGTACATGGGGGGCTATCTTGCCCGTCGCGGCTTTTCCGTCCATCTCATCCGTGACGTGTTAAACCGCCTGTGGGCTGAGTTGAATGAGCCGCCTGATACGACCGGAGACAGCAACAGGGACTTGGAAGGGGAGGCTTGAGCAACATGGGAATTGGAAACTTGATCATAGGCCTGATCGTCGGCGCGTTTGCCAGCGGCCTTATCGTCTACTTCTGGATGAGCCGTGTGGAGCGCTACAAGCGCCTGGCCGCTCAGGAAGAAGCGCGCAACTTTGTCATCATGGCTGAGCACCAAGCACAAGAGATTCTGCGCAACGCTCGCGAAGAAGTCGCCCGCCTGCGGGCGGAGATGGAGGAGGAGTTTGCCCGTCGCCGCAACGACCTGCGCCGCGAAGAAGACCGCCTTCAGGCTCGCCGTGAACAACTGGACCAGCGGCTGGAGAAGCTAGAGGAGCGCGAGCAGCGGCTTAACAAGCGTCAGAGTGCCCTCGATCGCCAGCGCAATGAGCTGGAGGCACTGCGTGCGGAGCGCATCACTGCGCTGGAGCGCGTGGCCGAGATGACGCGAGAAGAGGCCCGCGAGCATCTCCTCCGCATGGTGGAGGAAGAGACGCGCAACGACATGGCCCGTCGCATTCGCGAGGTGGAGGATGAGATGAACGCCGAAGCCGAGGCCCGCGCCCGGGAGCTGATCGCCATGGCCATCCAGCGAGTGGCCTCGGACTATGTGGCAGACGTTACCGTTTCCGTTGTGCCCCTCCCCAGCGACGAAATGAAGGGGCGCATTATCGGTCGCAACGGCCGTAACATCCGCACCTTTGAGCAGGTCTGCGGGGTGGATGTGATCGTGGATGACACCCCTGAAGCTGTCACTATCAGCAGCTTTGACCCCATCCGCCGAGAGGTGGCGCGGCGCACGATGGCGCAGCTGGTTCAAGATGGGCGCATCCATCCGGCCCGCATTGAGAAACTGGCCCAAGACGCTCAGCGCGAGGTCGAGCAAGCGATCCGCGAGGAAGGCGAACGTGCTGCCTTTGAGGCCGGCGTGACCGGCCTGCATATTGAAGTGATCAAGATGCTAGGGCGGCTCAAGTTTCGCACCAGTTATGGGCAGGAACAACTTGCCCATGCGGTGGAGACAGCACGCCTGGCCAGCGTGCTGGCGGCTGAGCTAGGTGCCAACGTTGAGATCGCCAAGATGGGCGGCTTGCTCCATGACATCGGTAAGGCTATGGACCACGAGATCGAAGGCACACATGCCACCATCGGTGCCGAGTTTTGCCGTCGCTATGGGGTGCCGGAGGCCGTCGTCAACTGCATCGAATCGCACCACCATGAGGTGCCCCAGCAGAGTGTCGAGGCGATTATCGTGGAGGCCGCCGATGCTATCAGTGGGGCGCGGCCCGGTGCCCGCCGTGAGAGCCTTGAGAGCTACCTCAAGCGCGTCCGCACATTAGAGGAGATCGCCAACGCATTTCCCGGCGTCAGCCAGAGCTACGCCCTACAGGCCGGGCGTGAGGTGCGCATCATCGTCAAGCCAGAGGACATTGATGATCTAGCTGCCATTCGGTTGAGCAAGGACATCGCCAAGCAGATTGAGGAGTCCATGCAGTATCCCGGCCAGATCAAGGTGACGGTTATCCGCGAAACGCGCGCGGTGGACTATGCCAAGTAGCCAGCACGGGGGCGAGGGGGAGACGCTCGCAGAGAAGCGGTTGACATCCGTTAAACCTGTGTGCTAAACTATTGTCCAACAACAGAAAGCATTCAGCGGCGATGATTGAGAGGAGTAGGCGGGAGGCGAACGCTGTTCGCCTGGCGCCAGATAGAGAAGGATGGGCCGCAGGCTGGAAGCCCCCGCTGCCGCACCCGCCGAAGGTCGCTCATGAGCCAGCACGCTGAACGGTACGCCGCGAGACGTATCAAGTAGGTGTGTTTCGGGATGCGCCCGTTATCGCGCGCAGAGTGCCGGAGAAACATCTAAGTTTCCCCGGAACTAAGGTGGTACCGCGGAGATTCGCCCCTTCCGTCCTTAGCGATGGAAGGGGTTTTTGATTTCAGATCGGGAGAGAAGGGGGTGATGTACATGTCAGCGGTAGATGAGGGAAATGTTGGCGCTGGACGGGTTGAGCATATGTTCGTCCTGTGGCGCTTCATCGCTGCAAAACAAGGAGAGACGTACAAGGGAGAGAAGTAATGAGCCAGAGGGAACTGCCGAAGACCTATGACTTTAAGTCAACCGAAGAGCGGTTGTATCAGTGGTGGTGGCGCAACGGCTGGTTTAAGCCGGAGATCGCCGGACCGGATGCCGAACCCTACGTGATCGCCATCCCCCCACCCAACGTGACCGGCGCCCTGCATCAGGGGCATGCGCTGTTTGTGGCGCTGGAGGACCTCATGATCCGCCACGCCCGTATGAAAGGCTACGCTGCGTTGTGGATTCCGGGCACCGATCATGCTGGCATCGCCACCCAACTACAGGTGGAAAAGGCACTTCAAGAGGAGGGCCTTACCCGTGAGCAGATCGGACGCGAGGAGTTCCTGCGCCGCACCTGGGCGTGGAAGGAGAAATACGGTGGGCAGATCACCCACCAATTGCGCCGTTTGGGCGCCAGCTGTGACTGGGATCGTGAGCGCTTCACGCTGGACGAGGGCCTTAGCCGCGCCGTGCGCGAGGCCTTTGTGCGCTGGTATGAGCAGGGGCTGATCTACCGAGGCACTTACCTCATCAACTGGTCACCCAACTTGCAAACCGCCGTCAGCGACCTAGAGGTGGAGTACGTTGAGCAGCAGACTTACCTCTACTACTTCAAGTACCGCTTGAAGGGCAGCGAGGACTATATTCCGGTAGCAACTACGCGTCCGGAGACCATCTTAGGCGATACGGCGGTGGCAGTGCATCCGGACGATGAGCGCTACCGTAAGTATGTTGGCGCAACGGCTCTTGTGCCCATCCTTGAGCGTGAGATACCGGTGATCGCCGACCGGCGTGTGGATATGACGTTTGGTTCCGGTGCGCTCAAGATCACACCCGGCCACGACCCGACGGACTACCAGATCGGGCAGGAGCATGGGTTAGAGGTTATCAACATCCTCAATCAGGATGCCACGCTCAACGAGAACGCCGGGCCATATGCTGGCCTAGACCGCTTTGAGGCACGCGCCAAACTATGGGCCGATATGGAGGCCGCAGGCCTTACTCTCAAAACCGAACCCTATACCCATGCCGTGCCGGTAGCCCAACGCGGTGGTGAACTCATCGAACCGATGATCAGCACCCAGTGGTTTGCTGATGTGCGTGGTCCGGCGCAGATGGCCTTGGAAGCTGTGCGCGATGGTCGCATCCGCATCGTGCCGGAGCGTTTTGTGAAGGTCTGGGAGCACTGGCTGACCAACATCCAACCCTGGTGCATCAGCCGCCAGCTGTGGTGGGGACACCGCATCCCGGCTTGGTATTGCGCCGATTGCGGCCAGATCACAGTGGCCCGTGAGGACCCCATTGCCTGTGCACACTGCAGATCACCCCATATTGAACAGGACCCTGATGTGCTGGATACATGGTTTAGCTCCGGATTGTGGCCGTTCAGCACCTTAGGCTGGCCGGATGAGACCCCCGACTATCGGCGCTTCTACCCCACCACCATGATGGAGACCGGATACGACATCTTGTTCTTCTGGGTGGCGCGCATGGTGATGATGGGCCTCTCGTTCACCGGCCAAGTGCCGTTCCGCACCGTGTACCTACACGGCCTTGTCAGGGATGAGCACGGTCGCAAAATGAGCAAGACCTTCGGCAACGTGATTGACCCGCTTGAAGTAGTGGAAGAATACGGCGCGGATGCTCTGCGCTTCACGCTGCTCACCGGCTCGACACCCGGTAA